>CAMNEH010000050.1 GCA_946536315.1 uncultured Clostridia bacterium | reverse complement strand
CCAGCAGCTGTACGAAGGCGTCGATCTGGCCGGGGAGGGCACCCAGGGCCTGGTCACCTACATCCGTACCGACTCCGTGCGCCTGAGCGCCGAGGCGGTCGAGGCCGCGCGCGCCTTCATTCCCGCCGAGTACGGCGAGAGCTACCTGCCGGAAACGGCGCAGGTATACAAGGGCCGCAGCAACGCCCAGGACGCGCACGAGGCCATCCGGCCCACGGTCATCGACCGTTTGCCGGACCAGATCAAGGCCTCCCTGTCGCGCGACCAGTACCTGCTGTACAAGCTGATCTGGACGCGCTTCATTGCCTGCCAGATGACCCCCGCCGTCTACGATACGGTCACTATCACCGCGGAGGGCGGCGGCGCCGTATTGCGCCTGAGCTGCGAGCACAAGCGCTTTGCCGGCTTTACCGCCGTGTACGAGGAAGGAACCGATGACGCGGAAACCGCGCGTGACGTCGCGCTGCCGGACGCGCAGGCCGATACGCCGCTGCATTTCAGCGTGGTGAACGCCACCCAGCATTTCACCCAGCCGCCGGCGCGTTACACCGAGGCGTCTCTCGTGCGCACGCTGGAAGAAAAGGGCATCGGCCGTCCCTCCACCTACGCGCCGACCATCACCACCATCATCGCCCGCGGCTATGTCGCGCGGGAGAAAAAGCGCCTGTACCCCACCGAGCTTGGCCGTATGATCAACCAGCTGATGGTGCAGTATTTTGAGCCGATCGTGGATACGGATTTCACCGCCCGCCTGGAGCAGGAGCTGGACGATGTGGAAACCGAGGGCTCGGACTGGCACGGGGTCCTCAGCGAGTTCTATCCTCCGTTTGAAAAAATGCTCGAAAAGGCGGAAACGGACATCGAAAAGATCGAAATCGCCGACGAAGTCAGCGACGTGATCTGCGACCAGTGCGGCGCGAACATGGTTTACAAAATGGGCCGTTACGGTCGTTTCCTCGCGTGCCCGAATTTCCCCAATTGCCGCAACACCAAGCCGATCCTGAACTACATCGACGCGCCCTGCCCCAAGTGCGGCGCGCGCCTGCTGGAAAAAACCTCCCGCAAAAACCGCAAATTTTACGGCTGCGAGCGTTACCCGGACTGCGATTTCATCAGCTGGGACATGCCCGTGCGCGAAAAGTGCCCGGTCTGCGGCAGCTATATGACACTGAAGCGCACCCGCAAGGACGAGGTGCTGCACATCTGCGCCAACGAGGCCTGCCGCCACAAGATCACCGTCCCCGCATCGGAAGAGGAAACGCCATGACCCGCCACGCCACCGTTGTCGGCGCCGGGCTCGCCGGCGCGGAAGCCGCATGGATGATCGCGCGCTTCGGTTTGCCCGTCACCCTGTACGAGATGAAGCCGGCCCACTTCAGTCCTGCGCACAAAAGCCCGCTGTTCGCCGAGCTGGTGTGCAGCAATTCCCTGCGCTCCGACCGTCTGGAAAACGCCGTCGGTCTGCTTAAGGAGGAAATGCGCGCGCTGGGCTCGCTGGTCATGGCGGCCGCCGATCAGGCGCGCGTGCCGGCCGGCGGCGCGCTCGCGGTGGACCGCGAACGTTTTTCCGGATTTATCACCGACGCGCTGACCCGGCACCCGCTGATCGAAATACGGCGGGAGGAAGTCACAGAGATTCCAGACGACGGAGCCACCGTGATCGCCACCGGCCCGCTGACTGCCGACGCGCTGGCCGAGGCCGTCGCCCGCCTGCCCGGCGTCAGTCATCTGCACTTTTACGATGCCGCCGCGCCGATCGTGACCGCCGACTCGCTGGACATGTCGCACGTGTTCCGCGCCTCGCGCTACGGCCGCGGCGAGGACTACCTGAACTGTCCTTTGACCAGGGAGGAATACGACGCCTTCATCGACGCGCTGCTGACGGCGCAGACCGCGCCGGTCGCCGGATTTGAGGAATCGGCCGTATTCGAAGGCTGTATGCCCATCGAGTCCATGGCCCGCCGGGGACGCATGGTGCCCGCCTTCGGGCCGATGAAGCCCGTCGGCCTCGTCGACCCGAACACCGGGCGCATGCCCTACGCCTGCCTGCAGCTGCGCCAGGATGACGCCGCAAGCACACTGTATAACCTGGTGGGCTTTCAGACACGGCTGATGTTTCCGGAGCAGCGGCGCGTGTTCGGCCTGATTCCAGGGCTGAAGGACGCGGAATACGCGCGCTATGGGGTCATGCACCGCAACACGTTCCTGAATTCGCCAGGCGTCCTTTCCCCCGCCTACGAGTGCCTGAACCGTCCCGGCCTGTACTTCGCCGGGCAGATGACCGGCGTCGAGGGCTATGTGGAAAGCGCGTCCTCCGGCATGGTCGCCGGTCTGAATGCCGCGCTCAGGCTGCTCGGCCGCCCCGGCTGCGTCTTTCCGGATCACACGGCCATCGGCGCGCTGGCGCGTTACATCAGTACGCCCAACCGGCACTTCCAGCCGATGAACATCACCTTCGGCCTGATGCCGCCGCTGGCGGCACGCGTACGCGGCAAGCAGGAGCGTTACCGCCAGATGAGCGAACGCGCCCTGACGGAAATACGGCAATACGGCGACGCGCTCTTTACGGGCGAGTCAAATTGTGATAAGGAATAATCATATCATCAATCCTTAGTCAGGAGGCCCTCTATGACAGAATTTCACGCTACCACGATATGCGCCGTTCACAAGGACGGCCACACCAGCATCGCCGGTGACGGTCAGGTGACCATGGGCGAGCATACCATCTTCAAGGCCAACGCGCACAAAGTGCGCCGCATCTTCGGCGATCAGGTGGTCACCGGCTTCGCCGGCACCGTATCGGACGCCTTTTCACTCTGCGAACGGTTTGAGGAAATGCTGACCCAGGTGGGCGGCAACCTGGAGCGCGCCGCCGTCGCGCTGGCGCAGGAATGGCGCATGGGCAAGGCCGCGCGACAGCTGGATGCCATGCTGATCGTCGCGGACGCGTCCAAAATGCTCATCCTGTCCGGCACAGGCGAGGTCATCGAGCCTGACGGCGGCGTGGCCGCCATCGGCTCCGGCGGCAACTACGCCCTGGCCGCCGCGCGCGCGCTGGTCGAAAATACGGACCTGAGCGCGCATGACATCGCGCGCAAGGCGCTGGAAATCGCCGCGAGCATCTGCGTATACACCAACGATCACATCATTGTGGAGGATATCTGAGTCATGAAGGAACTGAGCCCGCATGAGGTCGTGCGTCAGCTGAACCGCTACATCATCGGCCAGGACGAAGCAAAGCGCGCGGTGGCCATCGCCCTGCGCAACCGCTGGCGGCGCGCGCAGCTGTCCGAAGAGCTGCGCGAGGAGATCACGCCCAAGAATATCCTGATGATCGGCCCCACCGGCGTCGGCAAAACGGAGATTGCCCGCCGCCTGGCCAAGCTGGTCGACGCGCCGTTTATCAAGGTCGAAGCCACCAAATTCACCGAGGTCGGTTATGTCGGGCGTGATGTGGAATCCATCATCCGCGACCTGACGGAAAACGCCGTGCGCATGGTGCACGACGAATACGCCGCGCGCGTGCGCACCCGCGCCCAGGTGCTGGCGGAGGACCAGCTGCTCAATCTGCTTTTGCAGCCGCAGAAGCCGCGTACCGCCAATCCCTTCGAGCTCCTGCTGGGCCGCGGGTCCTCTGCGCCGCAGCCTGAGCAAAGCGAGGAAGAAAAGCGTCAGTACGCCTCGCGCAAGGACCAGCTGCGCGACCAGCTCCGCCGCGGCGAGCTGGAAAACAACGAGATCGAAATCGAGGTCGAGGATCAGATGCCCCAGCTCGAGGTCGGCGGCGCGTCCATCAGCATCGGCGACATGATGGGCAACATGATGCCCAAGCGAACCAAGCTGCGCCGGGTCAAGGTGCACGAGGCCCGCGACATCCTGATCGCGCAGGAGTCCGACAAGCTGATCGACGAGGACGCCGTGCGCGAGGAGGCCGTCCGCCGCACAGAGCAAAGCGGCATCGTCTTCCTGGACGAGATCGACAAAGTCGCCGGGCACGGCGGCGGCAGCGGGCCCGACATTTCCCGCGAGGGCGTTCAGCGCGACATCCTGCCCATTGTGGAGGGCAGCACAGTCAACACCAAGTACGGCGCGGTGCGGACGGATTTCATGCTGTTCATCGCGGCCGGCGCGTTCCACGTGTCCAAGGTCACGGACCTGATTCCCGAGCTGCAGGGACGTTTTCCCGTGCACGTCCGGCTCAAGTCGCTGACAGAGGAGGACTTTGTCAACATCCTTACTCAGACCGACAATGCGCTCACTCGCCAGTACGCCGCCCTGCTCGAGGTGGATCATGTGCACCTGACCTTCGAGGACGATGCCCTGCGCGAGATCGCGCGCATCACCCTGCGTGAAAACGAGAGCCACGAGGACCTCGGCGCGCGCCGGCTGCACGCGATCTTTGAAGAGCTGCTCGAGGACGTGTCCTTCAACGCCGGCGGCGGTGACGCGCCAGACGTCTACCTGACCATCACGGAGCAGTATGTCAAGGAGCACCTGAAGGCAGAAAAAACGCTCGACACGAAGAAATATATTCTGTAATTATGCTGTTCAGCCGCCCCGGCTGAACAGCTTTCCACTTTATTACAATATAGGAGGGTCATCATCATGAGCAGCAGTTTAGCCACCCTGTTGAAGGAAGCGCGCGCCAAAGCGGGATTCACTCAGGAGCAGTTGGCCAAAAAGGCCGGCAGCCAGCTGACCGCCAACGATGTCAGCCGGGCCGAGCGCGGCCTGGACGTGCCCACCGATACCCAGCTGAAGGCCATCGCCAAGGCCTGCGGCGTGACCCAGAAGTCCCTGCTGGACGCGGCCAAGACTGCGCGTCCCAAGACGGCCACCGCCAAAAAGACCACCACCGCCAAACAGACCACTTCCGCCAAATCCACAGCGGCGAAAAAGACGACCTCTGCTGCAAAAAAGGACAGCTATACCCTGACCGCGACGGAAAAAAAGCTGATTGACGCCTACCGTTCCGCCTCCGCCGAGAACAGGAAGCTCGCGCTGAACCTGCTTCAGGGCAAGCCAGTTGAAGAAAACGAGGGGCTCAACGTCGGCTCCCTGCTGCAGAACGGCCTGTCCTCCGGGCTGGGCGGCGTGCTGGAAACGCTGATTTCCGGGCTGGGGAAATAAAGCCGATGAGCGTCCTTCCTTCCCCCTCCCCTCGGCGCGTGATTCACGTCCAGAACCGTGACCGCCTGCGGCGCGCCATTCAGGACGCGGCGGAACGGTATTCCGCCGCGGGGTATTTTCCCTGCGCATGCGTACGCGTGTTCGACGCACAGGAAACGCTGGCCGTCGCCTGTGTCGGCGGCGTGGACGAGCATGCCGTATTCGACGTCGCCAGCCTGACGAAAATCGCCACAACCGCGCAAATCCTGCGCCTGATCGCCGACGGCCGGCTCTCGCTGGATACCCCGCTGGGCCAGGCCCTGCCTGCCTTGGACGCGGACCCCTTTCTCAGGGAGCGCTGCGGGAACATCCCCCTGCGCCGGCTGCTGACGCACACCTCCACACTGCCCGCCTGGTATCCCTTTTACGCGCGCGGGTGTGAGGACTTTGTCACGGCGCTTGGCGCCGCCCTGCGGCAAACTGCGCCGGCCAGCGGCGTCGTCTACTCCGACCTGAACTTCATGCTGCTGGGCAAGGTGATCGAGCGCGTCCGGGACAAGCCGCTCGACCGCTGCCTCGCGGAGGACCTGGTCGCGCCGCTGGGGCTGGGCCGGATGACCTATCTGCCCGACCCGGCGTTGCCCATCGTACCCTCCAGCTATGGCAACAGCATCGAGGAACGGATGTGTCGGGACCGCGGCATTGCCTTTGACGGCTTCCGGCCCACAGACCGGCCCGTCGTCGGCGAAGCCAACGACGGCAACTGCCACTATTACTTCCACGGGGTATCCGGCCACGCGGGCATTTTTGCCGACGCGGCCGCCTACGAACGCCTCTGCCGGTACTTCATGACCGCCTCGGAGCCGCTGCTGATCCAGGCGCAATCGGAACAGCCCGGGTCGCCCGGGCGCGGGCTCGGTCTGCAAACAGGCGTCGCCTATCCGCATGGCTGCGGCCACACCGGGTTCACCGGCACGGGCATCTATTTCTCCCGCGAGCGCGGCATCGGCGTCGTCTCCATGACCAACCGCCTGTACTACCGTCACGACAATCCCAATGCGACCGGCGACTTCCGCAGGGTACTGCACGAAATCGCCCTGGCATATACGGAGGGCTGAGCGCCATGCAGCTGCGCAACTTCGGCATCTTCGCGCACGTGGACGCGGGCAAGACCACGCTGTCCGAGCAGCTGCTGGTCCACGCGGGCAGGCTGCGCCGGGCCGGCAGCGTCGACCGCGGCACCGCGTTCACGGACGATCTCGCGGTCGAACGCCGGCGCGGGATCTCGGTCCGCGCGACCTGCGTGGAGTTTGAGTGGCGGCAAACCGTCATCCGGCTGATCGATACACCCGGGCACACGGACTTTTCCGCCGAGATCGAGCGCTCCTTCTGGGCGCTGGACGCGGCTATTCTGGTCGTGGACGCGGCCCAGGGCGTACAGCCGCAGACCGGGGCGCTGTTCCGCGCGCTGCAGGCACAGAACATGCCCATGCTGTTTTTTCTTAATAAGATGGATCGGCCCGGAGCGGACGCTGACGCGGCGCTGCGGCAGATTCTGAAGCGCCTGACCCCTGACGCTGTACCCCTCTGGGATACGGACGCGCTGACCGAGGCCGTCTGCGCCACGGACGACACGCTCACCGAGCGCTACCTGAACGGAGAAAGCGTGCCCTTTCCGGAGCTGCGCCGCCGGCTGGCCGCGCTGACACACGCGGGCCGCGCCTTTCCCGCGCTGTATGGCTCCGCGCTGCGCGACCAGGGGATCGAACAGCTGCTGGACGCGGTGCTTGACTACCTGCCGGAGCCGGAAACCGCCGGCGCAGACCTGTGCGGTGTCGCCTTTGCTGCTGCCCGCGACCCGGTAATGGGGCGCGGACTGTGGGTGCGCCTGTACAGCGGCGCGCTGGAGAACCGCATGGCCCTGGACCTGACTGCCGGCACGGATCATCTGACCGGGGAGCCCATCACGGTTCAGCGAAAAATCAGCCAGATCCGCGGCCCGTCCGGCAGCGACGTCGGCCGGCTGACCGCGGGCGGGATCGGCGTCGTTTACGGGCTGAACGAGGCTGAGGTCGGACACGTGTTTGGCGACACGGCCCGTCTGCCACGCAAGGTGCAGCCCGGGGCGTTCCGCACGCCGTTGATGACCGTACAGGCGATCCCGGACCGGCCCGAGACCATGCAGGCGCTGCGTGAAGCGTGCGCCGAGCTGTCCGCGGAGGATCCGCTGCTGCGCGCGCGCTACAGCCGCGTCACCGGAGAAATGCGGCTGCAGGTCATGGGAAAAGTTCAGCTGGAGATCCTGCAGGAGCTGCTGACCACACGCTTCGGCCTGTCCGTCACCTTTGGCGAGCCCGCTGTCATTTACCGCGAAACCATCCGGAAGCGCGCGGTCGGATTCGTCGCTTATACCATGCCCAAGCCCTGCTGGGCCGTGCTGGAGTTTGATATCGCGCCGGGTGAGCGCGGCAGCGGTGTGACCTACGAAAGCGTCGTCCCCGGACGCGAGATCCTGCCGCGTTATCAGCACCAGGTGGCGCAGGCGCTGCCGCTGGCGCTCAGCCAGGGCCGTCTGGGGTGGCAGGTGACCGATGTCCGCATCACGCTCACGGGCGGCAACCATCACCTGATCCATACCCATCCGCTGGACTTTATCGTCGCCACGCCCATGGCCATTCAGGACGGCCTGCGCCGGGGCGGAAGCGTGCTGCTGGAGCCTATCCTGGAGATGACGTTCGTACTGCCCGAAACGCAGACCGGGCGGATCATGAGCGATGTGCGCCTGATGCGCGGCGAGGTGACCGACACCCGCAACGAGGACGGCGTCGTCACCCTGACCGCCCTCGTCCCCGTCGCGACCAGCCTGGATTACCCCACCGCCTTTGCCTCCGCCACCAGCGGACAGGGCAGTATGAGCGCCCGTCTGCACAGCTACCGCGAATGTCCCCTGGACCTTGGTCATACCGCCCCTCGCCGCGGCGTGGACCCTCTGGACACCGCCAAATACATTCTTGCGGCCCGCAGCGCGCTGGAAGGCGGCATCTTCGACGAATAAATCCGGAAAAGGAAAAGAATTCATATGAACGCAGCAAACGGCATGAATGATGCGCCGCAGGGAAAGCCACAGCCCGTCGTGAAGCCCGGTGAGTTTATCTTCTCCGCGGCTCATATCGATCACGGCCACATCTACGGCATGTGCAACGGCCTGACTGAGGCCGGCGGCTCGATCAAATATGTATACGATCCCGACCCCGGGAAAGTGGACCGATTTCTGAAGGCCTTTCCCCAGGCCAGGCCGGCGCGCAGCCTGGAGGAGATCCTGGAGGACCGGGAAACGCGGCTGGTGTGCTCCTCCAACGTGACCAGCGAGCGCGGCCCCCTCGGCGTCAGGGTCATGCTGGCGGGCAAGGATTATTTTTCCGACAAAGCGCCGTTCACGACGATGGCCCAGCTGAACGCGGCCAGAGACGCCGTGGCCCAAACCGGCCGGAAATACATGGTGTATTATTCCGAACGTCTGCATGTGGAGGGTGCCATCCTTGCGGGCTATATGATCGAGCAGGGCGAAATCGGCCGGGTGATCAGCGTCACCGGCTTCGGCCCGCATCGCCTCGGCGCGGCGGGCCGACCCCAATGGTTTTTTGAGCGCGAAAAGTACGGGGGCATCCTGTGCGACATCGGCAGCCACCAGATCGAGCAGTATCTGCATTTCGCGGGCGAGGAGGACGCCACTGTCCAACTGTCCCGCGTCGGCAATTACGCGCATCCGGAATACCCCGAACTGGAGGACTTCGGCGACTGCGCCCTCCTGGGCAAAAACGGCAGCACCAACTATTTCCGCGTGGACTGGTTCAATCCGGACGGCCTGCGCACCTGGGGCGACGGCCGCACCTTCATTCTGGGCACCGAGGGCTTCATTGAGATCCGCAAATATATCAACCTCGCCGCCGGTACCGTGGACGGCAACCACGTGTTCCTGGTCAACGGCCGGGGAGAACAGTACTTGAACGCCACCGGCGTGACGGGCTATCCCTTCTTCGGCCAATTGATCCTGGACTGCCTGAACCGCACCGAAAACGCCATGACCCAGGCCCACGCCTTCAAGGCGGCGGAGCTGTGCCTGATCGCCGAACAAAACGCGCTCTGGGCACAAAAGCCCTGACAAAGTCAGAGCACCTGATCTAGCAGGATGGCCGGGTAACAGGCTTTCACCCACAAGAACCGTGCCTTGCCCGGCACAGCCATGAAATACGACCGCCGCAGATTTCTTCTGCGGCGGCCGTATCGCTTTTGGGGACTACTCGCCGAGCAGGTACCGGACATACCTGACGACGTTGCTGATGCCCGCGCCCTGTGCCGGCTCAGTGGACGTCTCCATCTCACGGGTATAGGTATAGCTGAGCGTATAGTCCGTATAGGTCGCTTTGGTGATCGGAATGCGGTACCAGTACCAGGATCCGCCGCTGACCGCGTTGGACTGGTAGGCGCTGTCCTGATTCAGGTACCAGGAATACAGCGTCGTGTTCTGGCCGTCATTGGCGGAGGTCTTGCTGTAATTTTTGCTGCTCTCATAGGCCTGGAAATACTTGTAATTGTATTTCGCCGTGGTGTGCCCGCTGGGACCGTAGCCTGTCTGGTACAGGATCACGCGGTCATAGGCGGACGCGCTGACGGAATACATCCAGTGCCAGTAGATCCATCCGTCCTGGGACGTGGTCACGGTACGGCGGGCCGCCGCTGACTCGCTGGCGACGGGCGCGCTGACATTGAATTTCTTGTACAGGGCGTTGGTCCTGTCAAAGCCGGGATAGCTGGAGAAACTGGCGTACCGGACCGTGCCTTCGCCCGTCTTGGTCCATCCGCCGTCGCTGCGTGTCCAGCCGTCCATACTTTCGGCAGTGGAGGTAGTGGTTTCGGTATAAGTCCAGCGGTTATTGACGACCACGGCGCCCTCCGGCAGCTGGTCTTCGGTGACCCAGCCGGAGATGTCGCTTTCGTCAAATACGTTGCGCAGGCGGTAGCGGCAGGCGGTGCGCGTTTCGACCTCGCGCGTGTCAGACGCTGTCACCGCCGTATCGGACCAGGCGCTCCAGTCGCTGACGGTCCGGGTGCGGGTGCGGTAACGATAGCCTGTGCCGATCTGCGACTGGCCGGTAGAATCCGACCAGCTCCACAGCAGGCCGTAGCCGTAATAGGTTTCCGTATAGCTCTGCCCCTGCACGCCCGACGTCCAGGGCTGATCCGTCGAGTAAGCGTGCCACGTGTTGTCCCTTCCCACCGTTTTGCCGCAGCTGGAGCAGGTCGTGTAGTAACGGTTATGGTTGCCGCAGTACGGGCACAGATAATAGTACCAGCCGTAAACCTTGGCGGACGCTTCCTGCTTGATGTCAGCGTCGGTGACGCTCTGACGGGTCTTGGTCCACGCGCCCCACTTGCTCCAGGCGCTGTAGGTGATATCCCGATAGCGGTACTCGGTCCTGGTTTCCACCTCCATATCGTCCGTCTGTTCTACGGGATCACCGGACCACGCGGTCCATTCATTCCACTCCGGTTTGACGCTGACGACCAGGACGTCGGCGACCGCGGGATCGGCGTTGGAGGTGGCGGTGATGGTGGCGGTACCTTCCGCCAAGCCGGTCACCAGACCGTTTTCGTCCACGCTGGCCACGGCCGGATCGCTGCTGACCCAGGTCACGCTCAGATCATAGGTCGTGGCGGGAGTGATCAGCGCGGTCAGCTGCTGGCCGTATCCGATAAAGAGCCGTTCCTCACCGCTCAACTCCAGGCGCTGAGGCATCTGCCTGACCGTGATCATCTTCGAAGCCTGGACCGTTTCATCAGCCGAGGCGCGCGCGTAGATGGTCACATCACCGCCGGAAACGCCGGTCACGACGCCGTTCTGGTCCACCGTCGCCACGGCCTCGTTGCCGGATATCCAGCGCACCGTCGGGTCCGTCACAAAGTCTTCCGGGAACACGGTCGCGCTCATGACGCTGGTCGCGCCAACCTGCAGGATGGATTCGCCCGTCATTTCCACACCGGTCGGCATGACCATGATGTTGATGGCCACCTCGCCGCGGCAGTTGTTGCCGGTCGTCGCCGTGACGAATGCCGCGCCGGCGGAGACGGCGGTCACCTGACCGCTCTGGTCCACCGTGGCGCAGGTTCTCGGCACCGCGCGGATGCTCCAGGTGACGTCCTGCTCCGCGTCCACCGGGTAGACCTGGGCGGTCAGCCGGATGACATCGCCCGGCCGCACGTTCAGCTCATCGTCCGCCAGCAGGGACTGCCCGTCCGCCAGCAGACCGACCGCCTCCGCGTCCGGGATTTCGATCACCGTCAGCCTCAGCTCATCCGCCGCGCCGTAGCCGTCCTGCGCTTCCGCGAGGATCACGGCGGCACCCGGCGCGACCGGCGTTACCAGTCCGTCAGCGGATACTGCGGCCACCTCGGGATTGGAGGAGGTCCAGACGATGCCCTGATCATCCGCCGTGGTCGGAGAGATGGCGACCGCCAGCGTCATGGTGCGGGTCATGGGCAGTTCGTCGGAATCCGCGCGGATCGTCACGCTTTCGACCTCCTGCACGACCGTGACGTCGAACGCGACCGACGCGCCGCCGCCATCGTTGGCGGTCACGGTGACGGTGGCGTGTCCCGAAGCCAGCGCCGTCAGGGTTAATCCACCTTCATCCGTACGGGACACGCTCAGGACATTCTCGTCGCTGGATACGCAGGTCACTGTCCGGTCCAGCGCGCGCGCCGGCTGGATGGTCAGGTCCAGGGTCACCGCGTCTCCAACCAGCATCAGCGCCGGGGCATTATCCGCAGTGATGCTGGTGACCTTCAGCGCGGCGAGCACGTTCAGGTCCGGCATCCCGTAGCCGTACACGCTGTCCTTGCCGGCGCTGCCCAGGTCGATGCAGCTGTCGATCATGTCGTTCACGCTGTGCGTCCCGTCCAGCCCGACCAGCGCGTACAGCGTTGAGATCATCGGCGCCGCGAAGGAGGTGCCCGCCGGAATGCTGGGATAGGCGGCCGTCGAGATGCCCACCGCGGGCGCCGCAAACATGACCTGCGCGCCGGTATTCGACTCGTGCCAGATGGTCTCCGCGTCCTGCAGGCCCGATACCACGATCGTCCCGGTCACGTTGGCGGGGAACACCTTGCTGGTATTGATGTTGTCGTTGCCGGCCGCCACCACGATCCGCGCCCGTCTCATGGCGGACTGCAGCTCATCGCGGACGTAGGCAGAGGCGGAGGTGTTCAGGCTCAGGTTGATGACGTGCGCGCCGTGCTCCGCGGCATACGCAATGCCCATGCCCAGCAAGCTCGGCGTCGTCTGATTGCGGTTATTGACCACGCGCACGGACAGGATCTTCACATTCGCGTCGCCGGCGCAATCGTTGATGATGGAAGCGATCAGGCTGCCGTGGCGGCATCCGTCGTAGAAATCCGACTGTCCGTCGTCGATCAGGTTGATGCTGGCGCTCGACAGGCGATGGTTGTAGGACGCGTTCCGGTTGACACCGGAGTCCACGACGGCGATGAGCGCGCTGCCCGTTTCGATTCCCGCCACGTACGGCGCGTAGGTATCAAAGCCCATGGGATCACTGTTCGCCCAGCTCATGACGCCGGCCGCGCTGACTTCGTCGTCGATGGCGGAGGTGCTGGCGTCGTATTCAGCGTACACGACCTCCGAGCCCACCAGCGCCTGCATGGCCTCATAGCAAGCCACCGTGGCGTCCTCTGTCGGCAGCTGCACAAAGTAGATGCTGCTGCTGCGTGGCACGATGCTGACCGGCTCGAACCCGGAGATGTCCGGCAGATGGTCCCCGCTGACGCGGATGATGACGCGCCGGGATTCCTTGCCCTGCAGGGTACTGCCCTGCGAGGTGTACTGGCCGATCATGGCCATGATCCGCTCGTAGACGGAGCTCTGGCTGTCCAGGTAGGAACGGCGGTACCCGTGGCTCAGCGCGTACAGCTCTGCCGTGGACCCCTCATACACCTGGAAGGTCAGATCGGGGCAGTTTTCAAACGCGTTGCGGGCAATGCGGACGCTACGGCTCAGGAAAGTCACCGTTCTGAGCGCCGTACACCCACTGAACGCCTGGTCGCCGATCTGCTCGACCCCTTCCTGGATCACCGCCTCGGTGATGCTTTCGTCGCCCATGAACGCCATGGCTTCGACAGTCCTGACGCCGGAGGGCAGGACGAGGCTCTCGGCTCCGGCGGCCACTGTCAGGCACAGGATGGTCAGGAAGAGCAGCGAAAGGCCAATTGTTCTCATAAAGGTTCCTCCTTTACCGGATGGTATAATCCACTTTCAGGCCGTTATCCTGCGCGAACAGATCCGCGGCCGAGCCCGCCGGACAGTGGATGGTGACATAGGGGCAGCCGCTGAAAGCCGTGGACGCGATATCCGTCAGCGTGTCGGGCAGGTAGGCGTCCGTCAGGCTGCGGCAGTTGGCGAAGGCATAGCCCTCCAGGTGCCGGACGCGCGTGCCGGTGAGGTCCAGGACATTGACCGCGGTCCCTCTGAAGCTCTCCGCTTCAATAGTGGTGAGCGCGGACGGCAGGCGCATGACTACCGCGCGCTCCCTGCCCTCCTGGGCGTGAACAGTCACGGTCACCGGCAGGTCCAGCACCAGATTGCTGACGCGCACCCGCACTGCCGTATGGTACACCCCCATTTCATAGAACACCGCGGTCAGCGCATCCTGATCATCCACCGCGCACGCCGCCTGGCCCGCGTTCAGCCGCCATTCGGCGGACTGAAGCGCGCCCGTTGTCGCCGGCCATAGGACCGTCACCGGCTCGCCTTCGATGGTTTCATAGCTGTCGGCTGCCAGGGTGGGGCGCGGCCGTTCGGCGGCGCTGTCCGCCACCGTCAGCTGACCGGCCTGCCGCCAGGTCCGGCCGCCGGCGGAGCAGCTCACCTGGTAAGTGACAGTGCCGCTGCCGTTCAGCTTCGTCAGCACGATATCCGCGCGGTCCGGCCCCTGCTGAACCAGCGAAAGCCCCGCGGCCGTCCCGCCGGTCACATTCATGGTCCAGACAGGATCCATGCCCGCCAGCCATGACGGCGCGACGCCGGCATAGTGGCTGTTGGTGTTTTCCGCGACGACCGCATGGCCGACGATCACGCCGGTTTCGCCCTCCGGGTACACCGTGTCCGTCAGGCCCATCAGCCACAGGGCCGGATGGTCGGGTTCGGGCACGATCCCTTCTTCGTCACTGACCGTGAAGTAGACGGGCAGCGCGAATCGCACATTGCCGCATTGATAGCTCAGGGTACCGGTATAGTAACCGCTCCCGGCAAAATTGACTTTGAGCAGGCCCTGCTCGATCATCACGTCACAGGCGTCGTCCGCGCCGAGCAGCTCAAACCGCCACAGTTCGTCCCCTGTGACCGGCAACGCGCTGCCCTGCGGCAGGCACTGCACGCCCAACGGCAGGATCAGCCATTCGCCGGCCTGGCCGGTCAGTCTGTCCGCCGGCAGGCGGATACTGTCCGGCAGGGGCTTGCGCGGCGTCCGCACGTCGATCACGATATCCACGTGATCCTGCACGCCTTCAAACGCGCAGGCCAGTCGGTACACGGTGACGCCGGTATGCGCCGCTTCCGTCAGGTACAGGTCCATGCCGCCTGCGACAGGCCGTAGTGCGAGCTTCACGCTGTCCCCGATGATGACGTTGCCGTTCCAGCTCAGCCGGTCGCCAAATCGCTCCAGTATGCCCGCGTCCTCAATGGTGATATGGCTGAGGACGCCGGCCGCGCTGTCGGGATACACGATGCACTCGGTCTCCGAAGCGCTCAGGAAGGGCGTCGAATCGCTCTCCGCCGCGACATCGAAGACGCAGAGCGCGGTATAGCTCAGGTTGCGCCGGGTATAGGTGCGCGCCAGGATATACCGGCCGGCCCTGCTGAAGGCCACCGTCACGCTGTTGCCGCTGCGCTCATAGGTCGACGCGGCCTCATAGAAGTCCGCAAAGCCCATGTATACGGATACGGCATTCGCGGGCAGCGCTGAGCCGGCCGGCTCGCAAACGGGGCTGAAGTCGATGGTCCGGGTTTCTCCCATGGCCAGGGACACCGCCGGCTGCGCCAGGGTCACGCGCTGCGGCGCGCTGGCGCCGAGCGAGGTCACGTCCACCGTCAGCCCGTGCGACCACGTACGGCCGTCGACGGTGCAGGTCAGGGTACAGTCAGTCGCGCCCACCTCACGCAGCGCCGTGGTGCTCAGCCGGTAGGCCGTGCCGTCTTCGGACGCTTCACCCACGATGTCCGCGCTCGCGCCGCTGACCGTCAGCTGCCAGGCAGGCGTCAGCCCGTCTCGGGCCAGCCGCTGCGCCGTGCCCTCCGACAGGCGGACCGTTTGCAGGTCGTTGTCCTGCCGCCCTTCCAGATACAGGCTGGCAGTATCCGCGCCAGCCTCCACGGTCAGGTATTCCTCTACATACACCTGGCACACGACCGGCCCGAGCCGGCTGTCCGACGGCGTGCAGACGATCGCGGTCGCGCCATCGCCCACAGCCCGCACTTCGCCATCCGCCGTCACGGTCGCCACGGTCGGGTCATCACTGGACCAGGTCACCGCCTGGTCCGTGACGTCCGCCGGGGTAAAGACCGCGCGCAGCTGCGCCGTGTCTCCGGCCTCCAGGTACAGCGATTTTGCGCTCAGCGTCAGGCGTTTGCCGCGCACCGGCACCTTGCCCTGCGCGTCATGGATATAGAAGGTCACCGGAATGGTATAGGATACGTTGGAATAGCTGTACACCAGGCTGGCCTCATAACGGCCGGCTTCAGTGAAGGAGAACGTGCTCAGGCTCTGGCTCACAAACCAGTCGCGCTCATCCGCCGCGGCCAGGACATCGCGGTCGGCGGCGACAGAGACGGTCGTCCCCAAGGGGAGGAAGGTTCCCTCCGGCCAGCATGTCAGCACTGGCGCGACCCGGATCAGTTCGCCGACGCCCGCCTCAAAGGCAGTCTGATCCGCCGTCACCGACGCAGGCAGGTATCCTTCTTTATTTTCTGCGTTCACGGTCAGCAGAGTGCTGACTGATTCGCCATCGGCAGTCGCTGTCAGCTCGTATACGGTTTCCCCGACGGCGGACGCGCTGTACAGCTGAATATCGCAGCCGTAGACCGGACTGCCGTCCAGGGTGGCGGTTTCCGTCGGATGGGCCCTGAGCGTCAGGCTGGTGCCGCTGACCCGGCGCAGGGACCAGGCCGGTTCTCCATGCAGGCGCAGCGAGGTGGCCTCGGTCAGCCACGCGGTCAGGATGGTCCTGCGCGCGGCACCGTCCAGGAAGACAGTCTTTTCGCGTTCGCCTTCCGCCAGCGTCAGTCCACCCTCCACCGTGATGGCCGCCATGGCATAGCACGCGCCCAGCGTGGTTTTGGCTGTCACGACGGCGGTTCCCGGACCGATGGCCGTCACCAGACCGTCCGCGCTCACCGTCGCCGCGGCGCTGTTGGAGGTGCTCCAGGCGATCTGCCCGTACGCCGCGTCCGCCGGCTCCACGCTGGCCGTCAACTGGACCGTTTCGCCGATCACCAGACTGGCCTGCTCCCGGGAGAGACGCATGGTCTGCGCCTGGACCGGCACCCGGCCCTCCTCATCCCGGACCGTCACATTCACCGGCAGACGATAGCGGACATTGCCGCTCTGCCAGACCACATAGGCGGTATAGGTGCCCGCCTGGGCGAAGGTCATGGCCATCGGCCCGTAATACTGGGTAAAATCAATCGCGTTCCACATGCCGCCGGCTGTTTCGAGCGTAGCTTCGGCGTCCTCGGGCAGCAGCGCCGTGGCCGGGGACGGGACATATGACGGATCGATCTCCAGCGCCTCGCCCACGCTCACCTCATAGCTGTCCTGAAGCAGGGTGAGGGATTCGGGCAGCGCGCCGCCGTCCAGCACGTTCAGGGTAATGGCGCAGGACGCGGTATAATTGCCCGCTGACGCCGTCAGAGTATAGTGCTCCGTCCCGACGCCGTTGATTCTGAGCAGGCGGAGGCGGTTGCCCTCCACACGCACGCCGGCGCCTGTGCGGCTTTCATACTGTTCAAGCGCGACCTCAGCGGCGTCTCCGGATAGCTTGTCCAGGCGCCACGTGACATCCAGCCCATCCTCCGCCAGGCGTTGGGAGCTCAGCGTCGTCAGGCAGCAGGCCTCCAGCGCGCTGCGGGTCTGGTAACCGGTATAGGCGTTCAGCGTCAGCGCGCTGTCCGACAGCTGCAGGTAGCGCTCCACGCGCACCAGGCAATTAGCGTCCTGACCGCTGTCATCCTGCGCGGCGCAGCGGATCACCGTTTCGCCGGGCGCTACGCCGGTCACGCGTCCCTGTGCGTCCACGGTCGCCACGCTCTCATCGTCCGACTGCCAGGTCAGCGCCGGCTGATACGCGTCCGCGGGCAGGACCTCGGCGGTCAGTGCCACCGTCTGGCCCTCCAGCACGTCCACCACCGGCGCGGCGAGGGTCACGCTCTGCACGGGCAGGCGCAGGATGCCCTGACTGTCGCGCACCTCGAAGGTCAGCGCCACAGTATACCGGATATTGTCCGCCGTGTAGATCGCGTTC
>CAMNEH010000049.1 GCA_946536315.1 uncultured Clostridia bacterium | reverse complement strand
ACCGTCATGCGCACGGACAGCGCGGTCTGCTTGGTGGCCACATTCGCCAGGGAGTTGGCGTCCTGCGTGTTGCGCACCAGCGCGGCCAGCGAGGAGGCCTCGTTCTGGTACTTGTACAGCAGGAACTGGAGGGTATAATACTTGCCCGAGGGCATCAGCATCATGGTGTCGGTGAAGCTGTTCCACTGTCCGACGGCGGAGAAGATGCACAGCGTCGCCAGGATGGGGGTGATCAGCGGCATGATGACCGAGAGGAACACGCGCGTATAGCCCGCGCCGTCCAGCGTCGCGCTCTCCTCCAGGGAGGGCGGCAGCGCCTCGATAAAGGTTTTGACCAGGATCACGTTATAGGGCGACACCAGCCCCGGGATCACGTACACCCAGAAGTTGTCCAGGAAGCCCAGCATACGCAGGTTCATGTACCACGGGATCAGGCCGGCGGAAAAATACATGGTGATGATGATCAGCCTGTACCACACCTTGCGCAGCCACATTTCCTGCTTGGTGCACAAATAGCCCAGGAACGCGCAGCCGCCGACGGTCCACAGCGTGCCCAGGACCGTTCTCGCGACCGAGACGAACAGCGCGTCCAGGATGCCGGGGATCTTCAGGACCTGCACATAGTTTTCAAAATGAATGCCCTGCGGGTAGAGCTGGATGCGGCCCAGGCGGACCAGCTCGTTATCCGAGATCGTGTTGATGAACAGATAGTAGAAAGGAAAGATGCAGGCCAGCGTGATCAGGATGAACACCGTATAGTTGACGATGTTGAATACAATGTCCCCCCGCGACAGTTTCTGCCGGTTTTCCCGATGGCTGCGGGCCTGTTCCTTGAGGTTCATGGTCGTCATTTCCTGCCGCCTCCCTTACATGATGGATTCGCCGCGCAGCTTCTTGGACAGGAAGTTGGCGCTGAACAGGAGTGTCACGCTGACGACGGTTTTCAGGATGCCGATCGCCGTGGCGTAGGAGTACAGGGTCGTGCCCCTCGACGCGATGGTGATGTTGTATACGTACAGGTCGAGCACCTCGATGGTCTGGCGGTTCATCGGGTTCTGGAACACCAGGTACTGCTCCATGCCGTTGTTGAGGATGTTGGAGATCGACAGCATCAGCAGCACGAAGAAGGTCGGCAGCAGGCTGGGCAGGGTGATGTGCCGCATCAGCGCCCAGCGGTTCGCGCCGTCGACGCGCGCCGCCTCATACAGCTCCTGGTCGATGCCCGAAATGGCCGCCAGGTACATGATCGCGCCCCAGCCCAGGCCCTTCCAGGTGCTCCAGCCCCACATCTTCAGCCAGATGTGCTGGCCGGAATTCAGCCACACCGTCGGATTGTTCGGGTCGTTCATGCCCAGCTGCATCATCAGCTTGGAATAGATGCCCGTATCCGCCGCGAACAGGCACATCGCGAAGGAGAACACCAGCGCCCAGGAGATGAAGTTCGGCAGGGTGGTGAAGATCTGGACGAACTTCTTGAACCGGGTGCGCGTGATCTCGTTCAGGAACACCGCGAAAATCATCGGCAGCCAGCTGGTCAGCAGGTTCAGGCCGCTCATGCCCAGGGTATTCTTCAGCACCCGGACGATGCTTTCGCGGTTCGCCACTTTGGTGAACATTTCCACGAACCATTTGAAGCCCACAAACTCCTGCTGATCCAGCGGCACGCCGAACTTGTAGTTATAGAAAGCGTAGCTCCACCCGTACAGCGGCAGGTAGCTGAACAGGAACACCGCGACCAGGAAGGGCAGCATCAGCAGGAACAGCCGATACTTGTTGGGCAGCTCCTCATACTGCGCAAAGCCGGTGAAGAACATGGCGAAGATGAGCGTCGGCAGGGACGCGTACAGCCATACCGAGCCGGAGAAGGTCGCCACCGCGCGCGGCAGACTGGCGCCGATCGCGAAGCAGGTGGCCACGCGCACCAGCAGCGCCGCGCCGAGGATCATCATGATCAGCTTCTGCGACTTCTTGAGCACCAGCAGCACCAGCGCGGCCAGCATCAGTATGAGCGCCGCCCAGGTCAGCCCCGTATAGATCCCGGCCGCGTTCGAGGTCGCCGTGTTGACGGCCTTCATCGAATACTCGTCGCTGTCCGCCGCGTACACATCCTTGCCCTTGCTGTCCTGTGGATCAGCCAGGCGCGACGCGGCGGAGAGGGTCAGCGCGTCCGTGCCGCTCAGCTCAGCTGTCGCCTGCACCTTGTTCTTGTTCGGCTGGGTAAAGCTCACCGTCCCGTTGGGCAGCAGCGCGCACGCCACAGACAGCGCCGTCAGCGCCACGGCCACCGTGCGCAGGCGCAGATTGACCGGCACGGGATTGACAAAGTACGGCTCGTTCGCGCAGCGCACCCCCGCGATCGCCGCGTACGCGCTGCCGGCCGCCAGGAACACGGCCAGCAGCGCCACCGGCGTCACATGGCCCACGCCCAGGTGCAGCAGCTGCCGTGACGCGGCGGCATACATGTCCGCGTCGCCGACGGTCATCACGCCCAGCGCGTCCGCCGCCAGCAGCAGCGCCGCGCCGGCGCTCATCACCAGCGGGAACCAGCGGTCCACGCTTCTGATCAGCGACAGCACGAGCGTCAGCAGCAGCAGGACCGCCGCCACGATCAGCATGGCGTTCGTGACGGTGTTGTTGCCGCGGATGAGGAATACGCCGCGGATGTTGTTGCCGTCCGCGGAGTACGGCTCCAGCGCCTTCAGGTCGCCGGACAGGGTATCCGTGAACACCTGGCCTTCCTGGCCGGTCGTGTAGAGGTTCTTTTCCGTCCCCAGCATCAGCTGGTACAGGCTGACGCGGCGGTTGGCCGCCGCGGCGTCCGCCGGATCCGCCGTCAGGCTCGCCGGCGTGTCGATCACATACACCGGCAGCAGCATCGTGAGCAGCGTCACCGCCGCCAGCGCCGCGCTGAGCAGCCGGCACTTTTGATCGTCCGTGATCAGCGGCTTCTGCTTGCGCAGCATGAGCGCGGACACCAGCGCCATGCCCAGCGCCATGACCAGCGGGACGTACATGGCGGCCTGCACCGTCAGCAGGACGGTGAACAGCAGGCTGCCGCTCAGATTCATCCACTGGATGACCGTGGCGCCGAGGAACGCCGCCGACGCGCAAGAAAACATCAGGCTCAGCCGCGCGCCGTTGCCCTCCCGGTTGAGGAGCGCCATCGCGCCGGCCGCCAGCAGCAGCAGAAGGCCGACCAGCAGCGAGGTCTGCCCGGTATACAGCAGGCTCAGCGCGGGCACCTGATCAACCGGCAGGCTGTGAATGCCCCGCGTGGCGATCTGCCACAGCGACAGGCGCTCAGGGAACAGCGCGGCGGTTTCCGCGCCGAGCTGGCTGTGCACGTGCAGGCTGACCGCCGGCAGGAACAGTGAAACCACCGTCACCAGCAGCAATATCAACACCGGCAGCTTTTTTTTCATGAGTACACCCCTTTGACGCCCCGCGCTCCGCAGCACAGGACTGAAAGATGACATAGAAAAAAGTATTGCTTTGACATTATAAAACCATTTTTTGAGCGTGTCAACCAATTGATTAGAGGTATTTTATCAGCTCGCCGCGCACGCCGTCCATCCGGGCGTCGGACAGGCCGAAGTCCATCTGCTTATAGCTCCAGGCGCAGCGCGCGATGCCGTATTTTTCAAACGCGGCGTGGATCTGCCTGTACCAGCGCAGGATGTCCTCCGGCTGCGCGCGGTCGATGACGCCGTATTCGCCGCAGTACAGCGACGTGTGGTTCTCACGGGCCGCGGCGATGGCCGGCGCGAATACGCGGTCAAAGAAATCCTCCGGCAGCGCCGCCGCTTCAAACGACTGGCGGAAGGCGGTATCCATGCCGCGGACCCACGGCGCGCCCTGATGCGTGAACTGCACCGGCTCGTAGCAGTGGAAGTTGTAGATCACCCGGCTGTCCGCGGGCGGATCCAGCGCGGGCACCGCGTGCGCGCTGTTGTTATGGTAGCTGCCCACCAGGATCAGGTGCTGCGGGGCGATCTTCCGCACCCGGCGGATGCACTCAGCGGCGATGCGGTTCCACGCGGCGATATAGCCTTCGTCCGTCACCTCGTTCAGCAGTTCGAACGCGACGTGCCGGGGGTCGTTCCCGCAGCGGCCCGCCAGCGCCTCCCACAGCCGGTAGAAGCGCTCCTGGTACTGCGCGCTTTCAAAGAAGCCCGTCTCCGCCTCCCCCTGGTCGAAGGAGAAGCCCGCCGTCTTATGCAGGTCGATGACGGCGTTCAGCCCGTGACGGACGCACCAGGCGACGGCGCGGTTCAGGCGGTCAAAGCCTTCATCTTTGTACGTGCCGTCCTCGTTTTCGAACACATTGTAATCCACGGGGATGCGCACATGGTCCAGACCCCAGTCCGCGATGCGCGCGATGTCGTCCTCCACAATAAAGCCGTTCAGCCGCTCCTCGGAATAATCGCACTGGCTCATCCAGCCCCCGAGGTCAACGCCGCGGTAAAAGCCCAGTTCTTTCAGCATGGTATCCTCCTCTTAATATGGAAATGATTCTTTCATGTCATTTTGCCGCATATATGGCAAAGCTCCGGGGCGGCAGCGCCGCCGTATCCGCGGCGGCGCCGAGGCGGTACAGGCAGGTCCTCCCGTCAAAGCGCGCGACGATGTCCTCCGGCAGCGCCACAGCGTCGCCCGAGGGATTGACCGCCAGCAGCAGCGCGCCGCGCCGGTAAACCAGCGCGCGCGGGGCCCCGGGCAGCGTGATCGGCTCAAAGTCCGCGTCGGGCGAGAGGTCCGGCTGCGCCGCGCGCAGGCTCAGCAGCGCGCGGACCGTTTCCAGCAGGGAATCCGGGTCGCCCGTTTGCCCTTCGACGGTCGGCGCGTCCGGCGCGTCGTCCACCGGCAGGTACAGCATGGCGGCGTCCGCCGTGGAAAAGCCGTCATTCGCGCCGTGCGTCCATTGCATGGGCGTCCGCGTGCCGGTGCGGGTGTAGCCGCCCTCCTTGGTGGGCATGCCCGCCTGATAGCGCATGCCGATTTCGTCCCCGTAATAGATGAAGGGCACGCCCGGCAGCGTCAGCAGGAAGGCGTAGGCCAGCTTCGCTTCGTCCGCGGTCAGCGCCGGACAGACGCGCGGGGTATCGTGATTGCAGGTGATCAGCGCCACATAGCCCTTCCCCCGCGCCGCCTCGTAGCGCGGCATAAAGTCGTCGAGGAAGCGGCGGATGTCGCCGTGCCCGTCCCGGCGGAAAAAGCTCGCTTCGCCGTCGCGCAGCAGGGAATGATAGCCGTTGCCCGCATGATCCAGGTAAAAGTCCATATGGAAGCCCGCCCGCGCGATCGCCAGCCGCTGGTCGGACCATTCCGCCACCAGCGCGGCCTCAGGGTATTCCCGGTCCAGCATCGCGCGGATGTCGCGCCATACGGCGCAGGTGCCCTGCTTGTCCGCGTCGTCCCCCTTCACCAGCGAGGCGGCCATATCCACCCGGAAGCCGTCCGCGCCGTGGTCCAGCCAGAAGCGCATCACATCCTTCATGGCTTCCCGCGTCGCCAGCGCTTCGGGGCTGTCCATGGCGCTCTGCCAGGGCTCCGCCGGGTGCAGCCAGCCGTAATTGAGCGCGGGCTGGCACTTGAAGAAATTGAGCATGTACGTGCCGTTGCGCGGGAATTCCCCGCCCACGTACGGCGCGCCGGGCACGCCCTTGAACCAGTCGTCCGTCCAGATATAGCGGCCGGAGTACTCGTTCGGCGTTTCCTCGCCGCTTCGCAGGAACCAGGGGTGCGCCTCGGAGGTATGCCCCGGCACCAGGTCCAGCAGCACGCGGACGCCCAGCCTGTGCGCTTCCTCAAACAGGCGGTACAGGTCCTCGTTGGTGCCGTAGCGCGGCGCCACGCGCAGGTAATCGCGCACGTCGTAGCCCGCGTCCTTGAACGGGGAATCGAAGCACGGGTTGATCCACAGCGCGTTCGCCCCCAGCGCGCGGATGTAGGGCAGCTTGTCGATGATGCCCTGAAAATCGCCGATGCCGTCGCCGTTGGTGTCGTAAAAGCTTTGCGGATAGATTTCATAGAAGACCGCGTCCCGCAGCCAGGCGGGTGAAATGGGCTGTGTATTCATGCTGAGCTCCTTTTCATTGGATGAGTGGTATATGCCGGAAGGTCCGTCGTCCATTGTATCAGCTTTTCCGTTCCGCGTACAGCCCCACGGAAAAATTTCGCTTGCGGTCCGCGCCGTTCGCGCGTATAGTAGACCCGAGGCGGCCGGACAGCGCCGCCATCCATCCGGGGAGGCGATCCTGACATGCTCCGCACTGAAGACATCAATATCCGGGACCCGTTCGTGCTGCTGGACGGCGGGACCTACTGGCTGTACGGCACCCGCGGCGCGACCTGCTGGGGGCCCGCAACGGGCTTCGACGTGTATGCCAGCGACGATCTGAAAAACTGGCAGGGGCCCCATGTATGCTTTGAGAACGACGGCACCTTCTGGGCCGACCGCAATTACTGGGCACCCGAAGTCCACCGCTGGCAGGGGGCGTATTATATGTTCGCCAGCTTTAAAAGCGACCTCCGCCGCCGCGGCACCGCCATCCTGAAGGCGTCCAGCCCGCTGGGGCCGTTCGTTCCCTGGTCCGACGGCCCCGTGACGCCCGCGGAATGGGAATGCCTGGACGGGACCTTTTACGCGGACGCGCAGGGGCGGCCCTACATCGTGTTCTGCCACGAATGGGTGCAGGCGGGCGACGGCGAGGTCTGGTGCCTGCCGCTGAGCGCCGACCTGCGCCGGGCGGACGGAACGCCCACCCTGATGTTTCGCGCCAGCGAGGCCGCGTGGGCCAAAGAAATGCGCCATTCCAGCGGCGTCACCGGCCGGGTGACGGACGGCCCGTTCATGTGGCGCGACCGCGCCGGACGGCTCTTGTGCCTGTGGTCCTCCTTTTCCGCGCACGGCTATACCCAGGGCCTGGCCGTTTCGGACACGGGCGAGGTCACAGGCCATTTTTCCCAGCTCGATCCGCTGTTTGAGGGCGACGGCGGGCACGGCATGCTGTTCACCGACAAGACCGGCCGGACGCTGCTGACCCTGCACAGCCCCAACGAGCATCTGAAGGAGCGGCCGCGCTTCCTTCCAGTGTCGGAAGATCTATAATATTTTTTGAATATTCGTCGTTTTATGCATAAATATGCATAAATGCCCCTTGACAAGGCGTGAAAACAGTGTATAATATGCACATACTTTGTTGCAGGCAAGGAGGAAGGACAATGAGCAGCGAAGGCATTAAGAAGGTCGTACTCGCCTACAGCGGCGGACTGGATACGTCGATCATCATTCCATGGCTGAAGGAAAACTATAATAACCCTGAAATCATCGCCGTGTCCGGCAACGTCGGCCAGGCGGACGAGCTGGAGGGCCTGGAGGAAAAGGCGCTGAAAACCGGCGCGAGCAAGCTGTATGTGCTGGACCTGACGGATGAGTACGTCAACGACTACATCATTCCCACCATGCAGGCCGGCGCGGTGTACGAGGAGTACCTGCTGGGCACCAGCACGGCGCGTCCCTGCATCGCGAAGGGGCTGGTGGAGATCGCGCGCAAGGAAGGCGCGGACGCCATCTGCCACGGCTGCACGGGCAAGGGCAACGACCAGGTCCGGTTTGAGCTGGCCATCAAGCACTTCGCCCCGGACATGAAGATCATCGCGCCGTGGCGCGAGTGGACCATTCAGTCCCGCGAGGAGGAGATCGATTACGCCGAGGCGCATCACGTGCCCCTCAAGATCAACCGCGAGACCAACTATTCCAAGGACAAGAACCTCTGGCACCTGAGCCACGAGGGCCTCGACCTGGAGGACACGGGCAACGAGCCGCAGTATGAGAAGCCCGGCTTCCTCGAGATGGGCGTTTCCCCTGTGAACGCGCCGGACGCCCCGACCTACATCGAGCTGGACTTTGAAGCCGGCGTGCCGGTCGCGCTGGATGGGCAGAGGATGAGCGCCAAGGACATCATCCTGAAGCTCAACGAGCTCGGCGGCCAGAACGGCATCGGCCTGCTCGACATCGTGGAAAACCGCCTGGTGGGCATGAAGTGCCGCGGCGTATACGAAACCCCCGGCGGCACGATCCTCTACAAGGCGCACCAGTATCTGGAAAGCGTCTGTCTGGACAAGATGACCCTGCACGAAAAGCAGCGCCTGTCCATCACCTTCGCCGAGCTGGTCTACAACGGCCAGTGGTTCACCCCCCTGCGCGAGGCGCTCAGCGCCTTCGTCACCAAGACGCAGGAGCACGTGACCGGCAAGGTGCGGCTGAAGCTGTACAAGGGCAACATCATCAAGGCCGGCGTGTGGAGCCCGTGGAGCCTCTACTCCGAGGACATCGCCACTTTCGGCGCTTCCGACTACAATCAGAAGGACGCCGATGGATTTATCACCCTCTACGGCCTGCCCATCAAGGTGCAGGCGAACGTCAACAAAGCCAACCAATAATCAAGGAGGTATCCCCATGAAAAAGCTCATCGCTCTGATCGCCGTCCTGACCCTGTCCCTCGCCGCCTTCGGCGCCGTCGCCGAAAGCGCCTACACCACGGTGGAGGCCGGCAAGCTCTCCATTTCCACCAGCCCGGACTTCCCGCCCTTCGAGTACACGGATGACAACGACAACATCGTCGGCATCGAGCCCGACATCATGGCCCTGATTTGCGAGAAGATCGGCCTGGAGCCGAACTGGATCGCCATGGACTTCGACGCCGCCCTGGTGGCGCCGCAGACCGGCAAAACCGACATCGTCGTCTCCGGCGTGACCGTGCGCGAAGACCGCAAGACCATGTTTGACTTCACCAACACCTATGTGAGCATCCATCAGGCGATCCTGACCAAGGAAGGCGCCGGCATCGACGAGACCAACATCGGCGACTACCTGATCGGCGTGCAGTCCGGCACCACCGGCCACATCTACGCCGAGGACGATTACGGCGAGGACCACGTCGCCGCTTATGACAAGTACGGCATGGCGGTCGCGGCGCTGACCAACGGCCAGGTGGACTGCATCCTGCTGGACGACATGGTCGCGCAGGCCTATGCCAAGCGGGTGCCCGGCCTGGTCGTGCTGCCCACCAGCTATGAGCAGGAAGACTTCGCCTTCGGCCTGGCCAAGGGACACGAGGACCTGCTCAGCGCCATCAACGCCGCGCTGGACGAGCTGATCGCGGACGGCACGGTGGAAGACATCATCGTCAAGTACCAGACGGCCGAATAACCGTCGTACGCTCAAGGCAAAGGGGCGGCCCGCCGTCCCTGAACAGGGAACCGCTGATTCTTTGAGGCGCCCGACGCGCCGCAGGGACCAGCGGTTCCCTGATCTATCTGATTCGGAAAGGGGCTGTTCCCTTGGAACAATATCAGGCTTGGAAGCCGCTCGTACAGGCCGGGACCGGCGATTTATGGCAGCAGTTTTACGTCAAGTTTTATCAGGCGTTCATTGAGGGCGAGCGCTGGCGGCAATACCTGAACGGCGTCGGCACGACGCTGCTGGTGACCGCCATGGCGCTCCTGCTGGGCGTGCTGCTGGGCCTGATCGTGTCCATTGTGCGCACCGCTCACGACCAGCAGCGGCCCGGCCGGCGCAATCCCCTGCTCAGCGGGCTGAACGCGGTGTTCAAGGTGTATGTGACGGTCATCCGCGGCACCCCGATGATGGTGCAGCTGATGATCATGGGCCTGGTGATCTTCGCGTCCAGCCGCAACTTCGCCATGGTCGGCGCGCTGGCGCTGGGCATCAATTCCGGCGCGTACACCTCGGAGATCATCCGCGGCGGCCTCATGTCCGTGGATATCGGACAGATGGAGGCCGGGCGCAGCCTGGGCATGAACTATGCCGACACCATGCGCTTCATCATCGTCCCGCAGGCCGTCAAGGCGATCCTGCCCGCGCTGGGCAACGAATTCATCGTGCTGCTGAAGGATACGTCGCTGATCAGCGTCATCGCGGGCAAGGAACTGATGTATGCGGCGAAAACGATCAGCTCCCGAACCTACGAATACCTGTACCCCTACATCGGCGTAGCGCTCATCTATCTCGCGCTCGTCATGCTGTTCACATGGCTGCTGGGGATGTTTGAAAGGAGGCTGCGCGCCAGTGATCGACGTTAAAAACCTGACCAAGCGCTTTGGCGAGCTGCTGGTGCTGGACGACGTATCCGAGCATATCAACCGGGGCGAATGCGTGGTCGTGATCGGCCCCTCGGGCTCGGGAAAGTCCACCTTTCTCCGCTGCCTGAACCTGCTGGAAACGCCCAGCTCCGGCGAGATCGTGTTCGACGGCGTCTCCATGACCGACCCCAGGACTGACATCAACCGCATGCGCCAGAAGATGGGGATGGTGTTTCAGCACTTTAACCTCTTCCCGAACATGACGATCCTGAAGAACTGCACGCTCGCCCCCATGCGCACGGGCAAATACGGGAAAGCGGAGGCCGAGGCCAAAGCGATGCAGCTGCTGGAGCGCGTCGGGCTGTCGGACAAGGCGCAAGCGTATCCCGCGCAGCTCTCCGGCGGGCAGAAGCAGCGCGTGGCCATCGTACGCGCCCTGTGCATGGAGCCTGACGTCCTGCTGTTTGACGAGCCCACCTCTGCCCTGGACCCGGAAATGGTCGGCGAGGTGCTGGACGTCATGAAGCGCCTGGCACAGCAGGGCATGACGATGGTCGTGGTGACCCACGAGATGGGCTTTGCCCGCGAGGTCGCGGACCGCGTGGTGTTCCTGGACGGCGGCAAGCTGCTGGAGCAGGGCGAGCCGTCGCAGATTTTCGGCCAGCCGCAGAACGAGCGCCTGCGCTCCTTCCTGGCCAAGGTATTGTAACGCTGCCGGAGGACAGAGCATTGATCGGATTGGGCAGCCTCATCAATACGGCAGGCATCATCGGCGGCGGGCTGGCCGGCGCGCTGTTCGGCCGGCTGCTCCGGGAGCGTCACCAGGCCACGCTGACCATGGCCTGCGGCGTCAGCACGCTGTTCATCGGCATGGCCGGCGCGCTCAAATACATGGCCGTCCCTGCGGACAACCTTCCGGAGGGCGGCGCCATGCTCGCCATTCTCTGCCTGACGCTCGGCGGACTGGTGGGGGAAATCATCGACCTGGAGGACCGGCTGGAGCGCTTCGGCGAATGGCTGAAGCGCAAAACCGGCAACGCGAAGGACCAGGGCTTCGTCAGCGCCTTTGTGACCGCGTCGCTGACGGTGTGCATCGGCGCCATGGCGGTCGTCGGCGCGATTCAGGACGGCATTTCCGGCGACTGGTCGATCCTCGGGGCGAAGACCGTGCTCGACTTTATCATCATCATGGTGATGACCAGCGCGATGGGCAAGGGCTGTGTATTTTCGGCCATTCCCGTGCTCGCGCTCGAGGGGTCGGTCACCGTGCTCGCGACCTTCATGCGGGACCTGATGACGCCCCGGGCCATGGATCACCTGTCCATGGTCGGGTCGATCCTGATTTTCTGTGTGGGCGTCAATCTGGTATGGGGCAAAAAGATCCGCGTCGCCAACCTGCTGCCGTCCATCGTGTTCGCGGTCATCGCCGCGTTTCTGCCGATCGCCTTTTAAGAAAAGAAAAACGCTGATTCGTGCCTGTTCAGTCTTCGGCACGAATCAGCGTTTTCTTTGATTTCACTGTATGAACGCAATGCGCTCAGTTTCCGGCGCTATCCCCGTGGGCGGCGATCTGCTCATTGAGCAGGTTGATATCGCCGCAGCCCATGGTCAGCACCAGGTCGCCGGGCTGCCAATGCGCGCGGAGGTACCGCTCGGTATCGTCAAAGGTGGGTGTCAGGACCGCGTTCACTCCGTGCGCGCGCATCCCGTCCACCAGCATTTGGGAATTGATGTCGCCGGGGTCCTTTTCCCGCGCGGCGCAGATATCGGTGACCAGGGTCACGTCCGCGGCCTGGGTGCAGGTCAGGTAATCGTCAAACAGGCGCTTGACCCTGCTGTAGGTGTGCGGCTGCATGACTGCCCAGACACGGTTCGCCTTCTGCCGGCACGCCACGGAGATGGCCGCGCGCATTTCCTCCGGGTTATGGCCGTAGTCATGATACAGCCGCACGCCGTCGGTCACGCTGGTCAGCTCAAACCGCCGGTGCACCCCATGAAACGCGCTCAGGGACGCGGCGATCCTGTCCGCGGGCGCGCCGGCGAGCCGGCACGCGGCATAGGCCGCCAGCGCATTCAGCACCGTGAACTCGCCGCAAATCTTCAGCGCGACCTCGGCCTGCGCCACGCCGCGCTCCGCCACCTGAAAGCGCGGGTGTCCCTCATCGTCATAGCTCAGCCCGACCGGCGCGACATCGTTCTGGCGCGACCAGCCGAAGGTGACCACCCGCCGGCCCGAACGGATAGCCTGGCGCAGCGCGCGCGCGTCCTCGCCCCAGCACACCGCGGTCCCGTCCGGCGTCAGGCGGTCCAGAAAGTCCCCGAACGCCTGCTCGTAGTCGTCCATATCGCGGTAATAGTCAAAGTGATCCCCCGCGACGTTCAGCACCACCGCGACCGTCGGCCTGAGCTCCAGGAACGAGCTGTGGTATTCGCAGGCCTCCGCCACGAACAGCGATTGCCGGCCCAGGCGCGTGCCGCCGTGCAGGCTGTCCAGCTCGCCGCCGATGTGCACGCAGGGGTCCAGCCCCGCGTCCGTCAGCGCCTGGCCGATCATGCCAGAGGTCGTGGTTTTGCCGTGCGTGCCGGATACGCAGATCGCCGTATCCGCGCCGCGCATCAGCTCGCCCAGCAGCACGGAGCGCTCCATCTCCGGGATGCCGAGGCGCTTTGCCTCCGCGCGCTCCGGGTTGTCCGGCGCAATCGCCGCCGAAAAGATCACCAGGTCCGCGCCATGCACGTTTTCCGCCCGGTGGCCGATGGCGACCGGGATCCCCTTCGCCTCGAGCGCCTCCACGTGATGGGAATGGTCGCGGTCCGACCCGGTCACGCGGATGCCCCGCGCGAGCAAAAAGTCCACCAGCCCGGACATCGACGACCCGCCGATGCCGATCATGTGCGCGCGTTTCCCTGTCATTTGAGCGATATCTGCCATGCTGTGTGCCTCATTTCTGTATCGTGATCGCCGGATAGTCCTCCAGGCGGACGGCCGCGGGCGCCTTGACCGTGGGATGCACCACGTTGCCCTTCTCGTTGACGGCCGTCGTGCGCCAGACGCCGCCGGCGGAGCCGTCGCGCGTCCAGCTGTATTCGTCCATCGCCCAGCCGGTCAGCCGGCCGGCGGCATTATAGGTCAGGGTCGCCCCGTCCGCGCTCTCCACGCTCACGGACGTCAGGCGGCCGTTTTTATTGTACGAGGCCGAGGCCGCGCCGAGCGACACCGTCAGTGCGCCGTCCGCGGTCCACACGTACCGGCGGTCGGACACGCGGCTGAGCGCGCCGTTTTCCCACACGGCGGTCACCCCGCCGCGCGTCAGCGTCAGCGTGTACGGCATCCCCTCCGCGTACACCTCCGCGTAAAAAGCGTCGTCCTCCCGGCGCAGCGAACCCCGCGCGCTGGAAAAGCGGAGGTTGTCCACCGCGACTTCGGCCGTCTCCGCGTCCGAGATAAAGGAAATCCCCTCCGCCGTCGCGCTCAGGCCCGACAGTGACGGCGCGGAGGCCAGGAACGCTTCCCGGTCTACCCCGGCGGTCGCCTCCGTCTCGTGGAGGACGCCATGGCTGAGCGATTTGGCCGCCGGCGCGGGGTGCCGCTGCGGCTGAAACGCGCTCAGCGCCTCCACGGCCGGCAGTCCGTCCTCGTCCATCCAGACGCCCTGCGCGCGGCTGTAGGTATAGGTGTGCGCCAGGTCCGTCGCGGTGATGCTGACCGCGCGCCCGTAATGGTCGTACTGAATGGTCAGCGGCACCGCTGCCCCGGTCCGGCGGTCGCCCAGCAGCACCGCGCCGAGCAGCTCGCCGTCCGCGTCATAATAGACCGTCGTCCCCGCGACCTGTTCAAGGCTCATGGACAGCGTGTATCCCCCGCCACCCTGGTGGGTGAGCGCCGCAGTCATCAGTGTCCCGGACAGCTGTGTTGCAGACGCCGTCCACAGCTCGCAGGTCCCGTCCTGGATCAGGTACTGCGCGGTGATTTCCCCGCCCGCTGTCCAGGTCAGCGTCAGCCAGATGCGGCCGGGCAGGTCCGTCACGCGCAGCGCGTTCCCCTGCCGCTCCGCTTCCACCGTCCCCCCGTCCGCGGTCAGGCTCCAGGCCGCGCCGTCCGGCAGCGCGGCGCGCGGCGTCAGGATGACCGTTCCGTCTTCCACCTTTGCCGCAAACACCGGCGCGTCACGGAGCGCCGACGCGGCCTCCAGCTCAAACACATCCGCCGGGGCGGGATATTCATAGGGCGGCGCGGGCGTTGCGCCGAAGAAAAAGCCGTCCGCGCGGGCGCAGCCTGTCCACAGCAGGCAAAACGCTGCCAGCAGCAGCGCCGTCAGCCGCGCCCCGCGCCTGGCGGTCAGAGAATCGAACATGCCGGGAGATTGACGCAATCGCATCGCCTGCCTTTCCGTTGGCTTGCCCGTCCATTGTACCGGTACGCAGGTCCATTTGTCAATACCGGCGCAATCCAGAACAATCCCGCATGGTGTAGTCATATTCAATAGCTCATGATCCTCAGCTCATCCCGCACATCGTCCGCCGTCAGGCCGGCCAGCGCCCCGGTCTTCGGAAGCGTGACTGTTTTTTCCTCCGCGCCGTGCAGGTCGAACCAGTTGTCGCTGAACACGGCGTCGTGCGCGGCCAGGGTCAGGCGCACGCTCTTGGCGAAGCAGTCGGCCGACAGGTTCACGGCGAACGCGCCGTCCGCGTCCGTCACCCGCGCGTCGACCTGCGCGGGCAGGAATTGGAACGCCTTGGGCCGCACAAACAGCGTCGTGCCGGCGCTCACCGGCGTGTCGCCGCGCAGCAGCGTGTATTCCAGATACCGTGTGCGCTTCTCCTCAAGGGTATCGACAAGGCCGGTAAGATCGATGGTCATCATATTCCCCGCGGACAGCGCCGGCGCCGTCACGTCCGCGCGCCATTCGCGCAGAATATGCGCGCCGCGGTCGCGCAGGCGGCATACGATCCGCAGGCGCTCGTCGCATCGCGTGTCGTTGGTCACATACAGCGCCGGGTGGCGGAAATCCGTATCGTCACAGGACAGGAGCAGCGGCGCGTAGAAGCGGCGCGCGGCGTAGTGCAGGCCCTTCCAGCGGCCGAAGTAATCCACGCTGCTCCAGGAGATGACCGGGTTGGAATCATTGACCTGCCAGTAGGCCGAGCCCATACACCGGCCGCGCGCGCGGCGCATATGCTCCACATTGGACCGGATGCAGTCCGCCTGCACGAGCTGGGAGCAGTAGATCAGCCGCTCAAAGTCGTACGGATAGTTCACCATCTGCGCGAGATAAAACATCACCTTTTCGTTGCCCTGCGCGCATTTCTGGTGCGCCTGCATGACGTTGCCGCACAGGTCCAGGTCTTTTTCTTTCGCGAAGGAGCGGACCGTGCGGAGGTCCGGCAGGCTTTCGAACCCGTATTCAGAGCAGAAGCGGTAGTGAAACGCGCGGAACGCCTCGATCGGCTGAAAGCTGTGCCACACCGCCCAATAGTGCATGTCCCCCGCGCGGTTGGACGACGGATCCCTGAACCCGCCGCCAGACGAGGGCGAGGACGGCCAGTAGAAGGTCTCCGGGTCCAGCGTCCGCAGCGTTTCGGGAATGATGCCCTCAAACAGGCGCAGGTAGTCTGCCCTGGCTTCCGGGTCGTCGGGGATGCCCCAGCCCTCCCACGCGGACTCGATCTCGTTGTTCCCGCACCACAGGCCCAGTGCCGGATGGTTGCGCAGCCGAATGATGTTGTCCCGCAGCTCCTGCCGCACTGTCGCCTCGAACGCCGGCGTGAGCAGATAGGCCGAGCAGGCGAACATGAAATCCTGCCAGACGATCACGCCGTGTTCGTCGCACCAGTCATAGAATGCGTCGCCGGGATAAACCCCGCCGCCCCAGACCCGGATAAAATTATAGTTGGCCGCCAGGCAATCCGCCAGCAGCCGGCGCGTGCGCTCCGCGGTGCACCTGGGCAGCAGCTGGTCCTCCGGAATATAGTTCGCGCCCATGGCGAACACCCTGACGCCGTTGTTGATGAAGCAGAACTCCTTCCCCCAGCGGTCCTCCTCCTGCGACACCGTCAGTGTGCGCAGCCCGATGCGCCGCACATGCCGGTCCAGCGCGCGCCCGTGGGAGGTGAGCAGCACCTCGCAGCGGTACAGCGGCTGTCCGCCCAGCCCGCGCACCCACCACAGCTGCGGGTCTTCAATCACCAGCTCCGCCTTCCCGTCCGTGAGCGGCGTTTCCCATACCTCGCCGTCCGGCGCGGTCACGCGGAGCGTCGCTTCCGCCTCCTGCGTCCATATGTCCAGCGTCGCCGCGCAGGTGAGCGTCACGCGCCCCGGCTCATGCTTCTGCGTGTAATACACGTCCCGGATGCGTCCGCCTGAGAAGCCCGTCGCCGTCACCTCGCGCCACAGGCCCATATCCGGCAGCACGGGGCCCCAGTCCCAGCCGAACATGCAGTGCGCCTTGCGCAGGTGCGGGTATCCCGGCATCGTCGATTCCACGCCCCAGAGCGGACGCTGCCGCTGCCTCTCCGTCACATAGCGGTTCGGGGAAAACAGCTTCACGCGCAGCAGGTTCTCCCCCGGCCGCGCGATGCCGCTGACCGGGAACTCCCACGTGCGGTGCATGTTGTCCGTACGCCCGAGCAGGACGCCGTTCAGGCTGACCTCCGCCAGCGTGTCGATGCCGTAAAAGGTCAGCGCCACCCGGTCCTCCCGCAAGAGCGCCTCCGGCGGCGTCCATCGCTTTTCCAGCGTGAAATCCCGGTCGCACACCGCCGTCGCCGCCCACTGGTTTTCCCCCACGTAAGGGTCAGGGATCGTCCCCGCCCGGATCAGCGTATCATACACTGAGCACGGTACTTCGCAGGGATAGCGGCGCTCGCCGTCGATCAGGGTCCAGCCCCCGTTCAGATTGATCGTCATCCTGTTCTCCTCCCGTCGGTCCGCCGCACGCGGCAGAAGCCTGATTGTGAATGATTATACTCCACGAGGAGGCCCATTTCAACCCTTCCACGTCCCGGCTGACAGCGCCGTCAGGATGCAAAAATCACTGTTCACTTCGTGAACAGTGACAAAAAAGCAGAGGCCTTGCGGCCTCTGCTGGAGAATCAGGGATGAATTACTTGGAAGCGTTGAAGGTGTCGCACAGGGCCTGCCAGGCGGGCATGCCAGCTTCGACCAGCTCAGCGGGCGTGCTGCCGGCCAGCGCCCACAACAGGCTGTTGCCCAGCACGTCGTTCTGGGTGCCCAGGTAGGTCACGTTGTTGATGCGGCAGTGTTCCGGCTCACGCAGCATGGCGTAGGTCTCGTCCACGGCGCGGTCGTCGGTGTAGTTGTACTTGTTGCCGATCCAGCTGTCTTCATCATCATAGCCGGGGGTCGGGTTGGACCACAGGTCATAGATCAGGGTCAGCTTGGCCACGGTCTCTTCGTCATAGCAGGCGGGGATCATGACGATGTTGTCGGAAACGACGTTGATGTAGGTATCGCCTTCGTTCGGCACCGGCCACGCCACGCAGCCCCAGGCATCCGCCATGTCGGACATTTCGGAATTGTCATTGAAGCCGCCGTAGGTCTGATAGACATAGAAGCCGCAGTAGCCCTGCT
>CAMNEH010000048.1 GCA_946536315.1 uncultured Clostridia bacterium | reverse complement strand
ACCCGTGGCGGGACTTTCACCCGCTAGAATTGTGCCATGCCCGGCACACTGAAAAGACCGGCCGCGCAGCAATGCGCGGCCGGCAAGGGGTGTCTGTGATATCAGCGGCCGGACTGCGTCCACGCAGCCGGCACGCTGAACATGCCAACAGGGGTATGCTCAATTTCCCGAAAGGCGATTCCGGTCCACGATCACGAGGCCACAGCCGTCAAAGGCATCTGCCGCAATGGCGGTGTCCGGAGAGGTCACCAGCACGTAGCGCAGACCGCGGCAATTTGCAAACGCTTTCGATCCGACAGACGTGCACTGTTCGGGCAGAATAATCGCTTCGCATGCGATATTCGCGAAGGCTTCGCTCTCGATCTTCTTCATGGCCGCCGGCAGTTTCAGCACGTTCATGCTTCCGAGCGCCGGGATCGAGCCGCTTTCGCTCTGCGCAGCGAACGCCGTGTTAGTGAAGCTGTCACTGACCAGCTGATACTCGCCCGCATCCGCCTGTGTGGGGGAATGCAGCACGGTCAGCGTCACGTTCACCGTTTCCGTCTCCACGTGGGTTGCATCGTGCGCGCAGGTCCGGGCCGCGGTCACGCTGGCCTTGTCGTCCGACCAGCTATATGTCGCTTCGCCCCAGACGTGACCGAGCGCCGGGATATTGTCTTCGGACCTGGTCTGAATCTCAAAGGCTGCATTGTCAAACGCCGCTGTGGTGTAGGTCGTTTCGCCCTCTTCCTCGCAGGTCGCAGCGCGGGTGACCGCTGATGTCGCGCTGACCGTTTCCGTCTCGACATGGCTCGCGTCATGCGCGCAGGTGCGGGTGGCCGTCACGCTGGTGTTGTCTGCAGCCCAGGTGTAAGTGGCTTCGCCCCAGTCGTGGCCGAGGGCCGGGATGTCTGCCTTCGTCTTCGTCTGAACGGAGAAGGCTTCGTTGGCAAACGCATCGCTGATATAGGTCGTTTCGCCGATTTCCTCGCAGGTTGCTTCGCGGGTGATCGCTGATGTTGTGCTGACGGTTTCCGTCTCCACGTGGCTCGCGTCGTGCGCGCAGGTCCGGGTCGCGGTCACGCTGCTGTTGTCGTCGGCCCAGGTGTATGCCGCTTCGCCCCAGTCGTGGCCGATGGCGGGAATGTTCATTTCCTTCTTCGTCTGGACGGTGAAGGCTTCGTTGGCAAACGCTTCACTGGTATAGGTCGTTTCGCCCGCTTCCTCGCAGGTCGCCTCTCTGGTGACGGAGGACGTCACGTTGACCGTTTCCGTCTCCACATGGCTCGCGTCATGTGCGCAGGTGCGGGTCGCCGTCACGCTGGCCTTGTCTTCCGCCCAGGTATACGTTGCTTCGCCCCAGTCGTGGCCCAGAGCGGGGATGTTCTCCTCGGCCTTGGTCTGAATCTCAAACGTCGCATTGTCAAACGCATCGCTGGTGTAAGTCGTTTCACCTACGCCCTCACAGGTCGCCGCACGGGTGATGGCGGACGTCACGCTGACCGTTTCCGTCTCCACGTGGTTCGCGTCGTGCGCGCAGGTCCGGGTCGCAGTCACGCTGGTGTTGTCTTCAGTCCAGCTGTACGTCACTTCGCCCCAGCCGTGGCCGAGCGCCGGGATGTCGGCTTCAGTCTTGGTCTGGACTTCGAACGCCGTGTTCTCGAACGCCGCTGTGGTATAGGTTGTTTCGCCTATGTCCTCACAGGTTGCCTCTCTGGTGACGGAGGATGTCACGTTGACCGTTTCCGTCTCCACGTGGCTGGCGTCGTGTTCGCAGGCACGGGTCGCGGTCACACTGCTGTTGTCGTCCGCCCAGGTGTAGGTGGCTTCGCTCCAGCTGTGACCAAGTGCGGGGATGTTCTCCTCCGTCTTTGCCTGGACTGTAAAGGCATCGTTCTCAAACGCCTCGCTGGTGTAAGTCGTTTCGCCGATGTCCTCACAGGTTGCCGGGTGGGTGATCTGCGACGTCGCGCTGACCTTTTCGGTCTCTACATGGCTTGCGTCATGAGCGCAGATGCGGGTCGCAGTCACGCTGGTGTTGTTTTCAGTCCAGCTGTACGTCACTTCGCCCCAGTCGTGGCCGAGCGCCGGGATGTCTGCCTCCGTCTTCGTCTGGACGGAGAAGGCTCCGTTGGCAAACGCATCGCTGGTATAGGTGGTTTCTCCGACATCCTCACAGGTCGCAGCCAAGGTCACCGCGGACGTCACGCTGACCGTTTCCGTCTCCACGTGGCTCGCGTCGTGCGCGCAGACGCGGGTCGCGGTTACGCTGGTCTTGTCTTCCGCCCAGGTATACGACGCATCGCTCCAGTTGTGGCCGAGAGCGGGAATATTGTCCTCGGTCCTGGTCTGAATCTCAAAGGCCGCATTGCCAAACGCATCGCTGGTATAGGTGGTTTCGCCGATGTCCTCACAGGTTGCCGGGTGGGTGATCTGCGACGTCGCGCTGACGGTTTCGGTCTCTACATGGCTTGCGTCATGAGCGCAGATGCGGGTTGCTGTCACGCTGGTATTATCTTCAGCCCAGCTGTACGTCGCTTCGCTCCAGTCGTGACCGAGAGCGGGGATATTGTCTTCGGCCTTGGTCTGAATCGCAAACGCAGAGTTTTCAAACGCCTCGCTGGTATAAGTTGTTTCGCCGACGTCCTCACAGGTCGCCGGATGGGTGATCTCCCGCGTCACGCTGACTGTTTCCGTCTCCACGTGGCTGGCGTCATGAGCGCAGGTACGCGTCGCGGTCACGCTGGTGTTGTCGTCGGCCCAGGTATACGTCGCATCGCTCCAGTCGTGGCCAAGTGCGGGAATCTCAGTCCTCTGCTCAAAGATTTCGCCGCACTGTTCACACCATTGGCCATCAGACAGGCCGGACTCTGTGCAGGTGGCAGGCTGGCCGGGAAGTGGCACCACCGTATGAGTGCTGTGCGCCCAAACGAAGCCATTGTTACCTGCCCATGTGCGGGCATAGGCATCATGTGCTGAAGCGATTACGAGACCATCGGAGCAGTTGTCAAAAGCGTCTGCCGCAATGGTTGTCACAGTCCCCGGAATCGTTACACGGCTCAGCTCTGTATGATTTTCAAACGCCTTGCTCAGAATCTGTGTCAATGATACATTCGGGAGAATATTGGAAAGATCGAGTTCCGTGTTGTTGCCCAACCATTTGACAATATAGAACTGTGTTGGTGTAGACGTGGTGCTTGTTACACGGTACCGCAGCGTCCAATCGCCGTCCGTGAAGCTCAAAGAACGGTACGACAGCATCTTGGCTGTCTGCCCGTTTGCGGACGCATATATCGTGGCATTCGTTTTATAGAACGTCTGGCCGCCGATGCTGCCGATATTATCCGGCAACCATACGTCTGTCAGCGCCGTGGCACCGTAGAAGGTCTGCGTGCCGATCGTGGTCACTTCAGACGGTACGTGGACCTTGGTGATGCTGGTGTTGTTTTTGAACAGCGTATTGGACAGGGCTGTTACACCGGCCGGGATGGTCACTTCCGTATCAGTGCCATTATAGGCAGTCACCGTCATACCGTCGTCCGTATAGCTCCACAGCGCCGGTACGGTCTGCTGCGCGATCAGAATCTCCCCGCAAACAGTGCAGCGCAGGCCTTCCGTCAGCCCCGCTTCCCTGTCCGTCGGCGCAACGGCGGGGAGCACTTCCTCTGTGTGTCCAAGCGCAGGAAGGTCTGTCAACGTCATTACGTCTGAATACTCGGTGCCGTTAAACGTGACGGTGGCTGTATACTGCGTGACGCCGTCCGTTGTACAGGTGGCGGGGGTGATGATTTCGCTTGCAATGTCAGGGTTTTGGGTGACGCTTTCTTCGCAGTGATCGCAAACAAAGGTGAATGCACAGCCCGACCCGTTGTCGGTCCAGGCGATGACCGGCGCATTCCAGCTGTGGCCGATGGCCGGCAGCGATTCGGACTCGGTCAGGATCTCGCCGCAGACTTCGCAGGAAATCTCTTCGGTGCAGCCTTCCTCCTCACAGGTTGGCGCAATCGCCTCGCGCGAAACATACGGGGTATGACCCAGCGGCGGGATCGGTTCTTCGTTCTGCAAATCTTCTCCGCACACATCACAGAAGATATAGTCCGTCAGGCCCTCTTCCGTGCATGTGGCTGGCGTACCTTCAATCGTCACAGGTGTATGTCCCGTAGCTGGAATATCGCTCTCTGTCTTTGTCTGGGCTTCAAAAGCCTCATTCTCAAACGCGGCGCTTGTATAAGTATGCTGCCCCGCTTCGACACATGTCGGGTCCAGCGTTTGCTCCGCGGTCACGCTCACCGTTTCCGTTTCCGCATGGCTGGCGTCATGCGCGCAGGTCCTGGTCGCGGTCAGCGCAGTGTGATCCTCCGACCAGACATATTCAGGCACATTCCAATCGTGTCCCAGCGCCGGAATATCTGACAGTGTTTTTGAACCGCAAACGCTGCATTCGCAAATGCCGCGCCGGTGTAGGTGGTCTCACCAATCGCTTCGCACGTCGCGGGCAGCGTGACCGCCGCGGTCACGGACACGGTTTCCGTTTCCACGTGGCTTTCATCGTTCGCGCAAACGCGGGTCGCGGTCACAGTGGTATTGTCCTCCGACCAGACATAGCTGACTTCGCTCCAGGCGTGGCCCAGCGCCAGAATTACCACCGCGTCGGCGGTGGTCTCTGTCGTCAGCGCGGCGTCCGCAAAGAGCGCTTGGCAATGCGGGCACTGCCAGTGGGCGAGTTGTCCGTCTGTTTCGCAGTCCGGTGCAGTTGCGGGATTTGCGACGATAGTTTCCGATGTGACAGAAGCTTGATGGTTATTCGGGCAATAAGGCGTCCACAATATGTTTTCATGGCTATAGCTATCGATATGTGATTTCCAACTGGATGAACCATGGGGATAATTCACAACCAGCGTTGGAGTTCCGCTTTCTAAAAACACAGTGTTGTAATTACCTTCCGGCGCATCGCCTGAAAAAGTAATGCTCGTCAGCGACTGGAGTTTTGCTAGCGCCTGCTGCCCAATACTTGTCAAATGCGATGGCATGTTGATTGAAGTCAGCGAAATACACCAATCAAACGCATATTTGCCAATTGATGTGACTGTGTCAGGCAAAGATGCAGTCAATACCGGACTGGTACAAAATGCAGAATCTCCAATGTGCGTGATGCCATCGTATACATATATATACCTGATCAGAACCGGCATGGAATAGTAGTCATAACCCCAGGGCTGATCGGCTGATAAATCATAATCCGGCATTGCGCCTTGGCCGCGCACCGCCAACGTACCGTCAGAATACAGCGCCCAGGTAATCGTGTCTGTCAGCGTCCCAGAATATGTGGTTACATTGCTGTTCCACGTCAGATTGCCGCGCAGGCTGCTCATGAGATCATCCCACGCCATGCTACGCGTATACGTTACATTAGCGGTGACCCCGGAAAATGCGTATGGATCGATCGACGTCGGCTCACCCCGGAACGTGATGCTGGTCAGGCCGCTTCCACTAAAAGCAAAAGATCCTATACTGCCATGATAATCAGCATCTACAATTAACGACGTCAGCGTGGAGCAGCTTTTGAATGCATTCGTTCTGACGCTTGGTGACGATGAAGTCAGGTGGATTTCGGTTAAGGGCTGGCCATTAGACAAATAGAGCGTTGCATCGCTGAACATGCTTACGACATTCGTTTCGCCATATATAGCGCCAATCAGCTGATCCACTGTGCCCATCCAGTTGACCCGCGTAAGTGCGCCTCTGTCTCCAAATGTCCCATGTGTTGCATCCAACGATTTTAAGGTAGACGGCAGCGTGACCTCCTGGACATTATTCATGGCTGAGAAAGCCAGTTCGCCGATGGTGGTGATGCCTTCTTCGATGACAATGGAGGTCACGTCGTCCATATTCTCATACGGCGATGTCGTACTATCATCCGAGCTGGAACGGGCCAAGTCATAATCCCTCATAGCGCCTGTGCCGCTGATGGTCAGTACGCCATTCGTGACCGAATAGGTCTCGGCCCGCGCCTGGCCCGGCTGCAGAAGGATGAGCAGCGCCAGCAGTACGCCTGTGAAGGCCAGCAGGCACACCGGCATCCTGCCCCGGAAAGAAGAAATGGAGCTGTCGCTTTTTTTGAACTGGTACATCAATCAGAATCCTCCTATCACCTGGTCAAGTACTGGCAAACGATCTTCGATCCACTGATCGATCTGCTGAATGCTTTCTTCATATGTAAAAGGTCTGTCCGGATACAGCTCCTGGTCCCACCGGTACAGGAGCTCGGGAATCTGGTCGGCAAACGCCTGTACCTGCGTACGAAGCGCTTCCGCTGTGAGCGGGCCCTGGCGAAGGGCCTGGTATCGCGCCTTGATTTCCGGCCTGTAATTCTGCAGCAGACGGTCCCACAGCACACTGTCCGTGCCGCTGCGCCATCCCTCCTGGAGTTCAGCCGGCAGAAAGTCGGTTGATGGGTTCAGATATCCGCTGCCATCGTTGAGGCGCCCGAACGCTTCATCCATGTCAAACGCCGCAGGGATCCAGATCGTCCCGTAATTGAGCAGGATCAGATCCTTTGCCCCGCTGTTCCGCAGCCCCAGGGCATACAGGAAAATCAGATAATCGATGGCCGCGTCCACATCCAGATATGCTGGGAGGCTTTCCTTAAAAGCGGCATCATCGCTGCCGTTCAGGAAAGCGACGAAATCGGCGAAGCTTTCGTTAATCCAGGAGCGGTCCTTCAGGCCTGAAAACTCCGTTTCCCAGTCATCCAGTCCGTCCTCGCTCAGACGGGGCGGGACCAGAAAGAGCGCTTCATCCGACGTGCGCGCGTTGCAGATCGTCAGCGCCACCTTTTCGTCGGTCTTCATCCCGAACAGATCGTTATCTTTGTGCAGGTTCAGCGTGTACAGCCCCATGAATTCGTCGTTGAGCCACAGTGACACCGGAAACCCATCCACAGTGCCGAGTGTCGGCAGTCCGGCCAGCCGTTCGGGCAAATTGGGCCTCGTTTCAAGGATGCTGCGCCATATTCGGCAGCCTACCACATTCCTCACCTGCGACGGGTCATACATGTTGGCTTTGAGGATATATTTATGCTCCTCCTGCCAGCCTGGAAAGATGACTCTGTGCTTGATATCCCGTGTCGGGTCGTCGTACAGCCGAAGCGTATAGTTGAGCTTGTTGTAATACAGGGTCGAATGCCCCTGCGTCGTCATCACCGCTTTCGTGCTGAAATTGATCGTCTGGCTGCCGAATTCGCAGTCAACGGTCACCTTGACTTTCTTGTTGATGCCCTCCAGGGATCCGTAAAGCTTGATCCAGGGGATGCGCTGGACCGTTTCCGATACATAATGTCTGGACTCCGTATACCCGCAAACCTGGCAGGCCCTTTGCTGCTCTGACCGTGCTTCATCCGATACCCAATCGCTGAAGCTGTGACCCAATGGCGGCAGGGATGTCATCACGATCCGGTCGTATTCGTCTTCATGATGCTCGATATAGCCCCATTCCGTACACGTCGGTTCTACGCGCAGATCATAGCCCTCTGCGAAAACGCCATTCGGTATCGCCAACAGCGCGGATAACGCCAATGCCCCCATCCTGCTTCGCTTCCGCAAACGTCCGCCCTCCTATCTATTATCTGGCAGAAATTATATCATAAATGACCGTTTCTTCGTGTATAAATCTGTCGCATTCGTGTATAAATCTGTTGCATTATGTCAAAATTATGGCAGATTAAAAGACCGGCATCCAAACAGGATACCGATCTCTGCATTCATAGATCGCGCAAAGCGCTACGGCTGGCCCGCCGGCCTGACGGACAGGTCGATGAACGTGCGGAAGGACATGCTGCGCGCCCACTCGTCATGGCCGTAGACGATGTAGCCGACGCCTTCGATGCTGTCCGCGGGGTTGCAGCCTTCCGTTTTCCAGGCGTTCCCGCTTGAGGCGCACCAGATGGCGTCGCCCTTGATCCACGTTTTGCTGTACCCGACCCGGGTCTGAAAGGTGAAAATGTCGATCCGGTCCAGCGTAAAGCGCTGGCCGCTGACTTCGTCGGCTGTCAGGCTGTACTCCCACAGCGGGAAGGGCTGATCGACCGTATTGAGTGTGGCCTTGCCTGTCAGCTGTACATAAGGCTCGCCATCATAGCGGGCGTTTTCGCCCTGGAACCACTCGCGCGTGAACAGCGCCGGCTCTTTGAGCAGCAGCAGGGCAGGATCCACGTCCGGGGCCGTCTCTCCGCCGCGCAGGAGAGCGGGGAGACGCTGGCCGGGCCAAAGGAGCAGCGCGAGGCAGAGCGCCAGCGCGAAAACGCCGGCGGCGATCCACGGCCAGGGGCGACGCTGGGCGGGCGGCTCCCCGGCTGCAGAACCCTCCGGCGCGGGCGGCGACGGCTCTGCGACCGACGGCGCGGGCGGCGTCACGTCCGCAGTCGCGGGCGGTTCCGTTGCGGGTTCCGCCGGCGCAGGCGCATCCGCGGCTGAATCCGTCGATGCGGGCGCTTCCACTGCGGCTTCCTCCGCCGGGAAGGGGGCGTCGGCCACAAAGTCGTAATTCAGCGCGCTGGATATCCGGCGGATGGCTTCCATCCGGGGAATGGTATGGCCGCGCTCCCAGCTGGAGATGGTCGCTCTGGTCACATGGACCTTCGCCGCCAGCTCATCCTGGGTCATGCCCGCTGCCCGGCGGGCCTTTTGCAGCTGTTCCGCGATGCCGGCCATCGTCAGATTCGCTCACTCACGCGGCGCGCTGGTAAAATCGACATAGCTGCGGAAGGAGATCGGATGGCCCTGCGCGTCATGCCCGACGACCAGGAAACCGCTGCAGAGGATGTCCTGCACCGGCATGCCGCCGCCGTATTCCCACTCTTCCTTGTTTTCATCCTTCCAGACGTTGGCGGCGGGCACGGTTTCCATATGGTATTCGTCCTCCGCCCAGAAGATATATTCGTTGACCCAGTCCAGGGTGAAGGAGTGCCCCGCCGCTTCGGTGAAGCCCAGCTTGTAGTACCAGAACGGGTCAGACTGCGATTGGGTATCCACCTTCACCGAGGGGGAGAACACCAGCCACGGCTCGCCCTCGGCGCGGACATTGCCTTCCTTGAACCAGCTGACCGTATACTTCTCCGGCTCCTTCAGCGTCAGCTGGTCTGCGGCGACCTTCACCGCGGGCGGAAGGTTGGTCTCTGCGGCCCTGGGCCGCAGCACCAGCCACAGCACCGCGCACACGGCCAGCACGGCCAATACGGCGCAGAGCGCAGGGATCTGCCATTTTTTCCGTTTTTGAGCGGCAGGCGCGTCTGCCGACGCGTTCCCCGCCTCTGCGGGTCCGGCGGGCGCTTTGCCGCTTTCATCCGAGAAATTGCGGCCCAGCACCTGGTACAGCCGCTGCAGGTCCTGCAGGTTCGGCTGCGTGCGCCCGTTTTCCCAGGACGAAACGGTCGTCCGGGTGACGCCGATCGCCGCCGCCAGCTCCTCCTGCGTCATGTGCGCCGCGTTCCGCGCGTCGAGCAGTTTTTCGGCAAAAGATGGCATACAGAAGATTCCTCCATTTCGATTTGGCTGATTCATTATAGAGAGAAAGCCGATTTTTTTCAAGAGTAAAATGATGGCCGGGCGGCGGATCCTTTTTCTGCCCGGGTCGTCCACTGCGCGCCGGTCTGACAAATGAGACGAATCTCCGCGTTTTTGCAGGAAAATCGCGAATTGTCTCGAATAATGTATTCCTGTTCGTTTCCGATGCGCGGACGCGCGGCAGGGCCGATATCCGCGGCACGGGCGAGATAAAAGAAGGAGGTACCCCCATGAACAAGAAGGAATTGATCGAAACCGTATACGCCACCGCCGAAATGACCAAGAAGGAAGCGGAAACCGCCGTGAACGCGACCCTGGACGCGATCATCGAGGGTCTGAAGAAGGAAGGCAAGGTCATCATCCCCGGCTTCGGCAGCTTTGAGGTCCGCACCAAGACCGCCCGCGAGGGCCGCAATCCCCGCACCGGCGAGAAAATCAAGATCGACGCCAAGCGCGTGCCCGCCTTCAAGCCCGGCAAGGCCATGAAAGACGCGGTTGAAAAATAAGCACTCATCAAAAACGGGGCTGCAGTAGCAGCCCCATTTTTGATGCGCTGTATCGACGGTTACGCTTCCGGCTCCAGCAGGCCGAGGTTGCCGTCTTTGCGCAGGTACAGCACGTTGGTGCGGTCGGTTTCGATATTGACGAATACGAAGAAGCTGTGGCCCAGCAGCTCCATCTGCAGCGCGGCGTCCTCCACGGACATCGGGCGTACGGGGAAAGATTTGCGGCGGACCACCTGGCGCTCGCCTTCGCCGTAGACCTGCGGCTCCTCGATGAATTCCGGCTCTTCCACATAAGCGCCTTCGCGCATTTTCTTTTCCAGCTTGGTGCGGTGGCGGCGGATCTGGCGTTCGATCTTGGCCAGCGCGCTGTCGATGCTCATGAACAGGTTATCCTGATTGGCGGATTCGGCGCGCAGCGTCACGCCGCCCTCCAATGGTACGGTGATTTCACAGATCCGGCGATCCGCCTCCCGGCGCAGCCGGACGCTCATCTCCGTATCCGGCTTCAGGTACTTTTCCATCGTGGCGGTCTTTTTGGTGATGCGCTTGGTAATGCCGGGGGTCACGACCATGTTTTTGGCGGTAATATTGGTTTTCATATCGGGTAACTCCTCTCCGGCGGTCAGCGCCATTGCTGCCGTCTTTACTGTTCTTATTCGACATCTTTGCGCGTATTCCTGCAAGCGCATCAAAATTCATGTCCTTTTTGGGGAGAAAACGGGATAGAATGATCTTGCCGGGCACGGAAAAGCAGGAGCGGGAAAATGCGCCGCGTCCCTCGCCGCAGCAGACGTGTTTTTCTGCGGATGTTGTAAAACCGGCCCGTTTCCGGTATAATAACCACAGCCTGTTGATTTCTCTGCACGATTGAAACCCAAAGCCCCCCACCACCCTTCTGACGTACCTGCCAAAGGAGAACAGATATGCCTGAAACATCCACCCCTGCCACGCCGGAAAGCGTTTCCCCGGTTCATCCGTTCCACCCCCACGAGCAATTCAACGCGCTGCCCGGCAAAGAGGTAATGATGCAACAGGCATCGGTGTTGCTGATGATGCACTAATTCCTACAGTTTATGAGTTGATAGGCATGTAGTATAGTATACAGCATTAATGTAGGTGGGGATAAGGTTATGAGTGTAACATTCGGATTTATCTTTATTCTGTCTGGAAGCCGTTTAGAGGATAAACACACTATACAAGAGTGGATAACAAAAGTTAATGAAGATTTCAGATTTGATTTTGACAGAGAATTAGAGAAGCGTTGCCAAACATACTATGCTTTTAGTGGAAGATGTTTTACTAGTGAACAGCTTGATTCTGTGATTTCAACTTTGAGACTACTTGAAAGTGAACGAAAAAAGAATGAAATCAGGTATTATCAAACAGAATCATTTTCACTTATCTATCATACAGAATTCACTTTAATGAATACTCATCTTTATGCGTATTCTCTTTCTCAACTAATTCCTAATCGGATTCTGTATATAAGTGGCTTTACCGGCGAAGGATTCGCCATTGGTATTTATAATAATGCTGATTTACTTGTTTGTCACCAAATTGGTATTCGAGATTGTCTAGAATGTCATAATTTAGTCCCTATTAGTGGTAACATAGACACCATTTGTAATAATCTTCCGATGTTTGATCCAACACTGTTAAAAGAGTTTCACAAAAAACGAAATGCGTTTTATGCTCAGGAACTCTTTATAGAAGCTATGCCAATATCATATCGAGAAGCAATTCACAAAATACAAAACTATGATCAAGTAGTTTCATGATGAAGGGGAAATCCCCCGCATTTCTTAAACACACAGTGCTGTTAGGGCAGACGGGTTGCGTCTGAGCCTGAAATTGCAGAATTTCATGACGTTTAAAGCGCCGATTTTGCATCCAGGGAAGATGCTCAACCGGGTCTTACCCTGAACTGGCCGATTATTCCAGTACCGCGGAGCGGCCTGTCCGATGCTCATTGAGCACCCTGTCCGGAGTCTGCTGTGTAGGCCTTCCGGAACAAACTAAGCAATTGACGTTTTTCTATTCCATGGTATTATGATATGGAGCAGTGCAATCGCCTCCTGGCGCAAGCCGGGGAAGATCCGCTGTATGGATAAACGATGTACGCCAATCATGAAATGTCGGTAGACGTATCCAGCTTTCCTGCCGAACTGGAAACGGGTTATGAAAGTCTGTCCTGCCTGAGCTGGAGTGGGACGGCCTGCGCTTTACGCGCTATCAGCCCTGGCTGCAGGCGCTGGACGCGGGGCGGATGGCGGAGGCGGAACGCCGGCCTCTCTCGGAAGCGGAGCTGACCGCCTGTATCAACGCTCTCCGGAAATCCCCCTGCTGGTCCCAGCCCCTGATCCTGATTGTCGCCAACCGGGCCCTTGAATCCCTGGACCCCTTCCGCACCCAATATGTGAACGATCAGCTGTGCCTGGAGTTCCGGAACTGCACGCTTCCGCCCGATCCGTCTCCCCTGAAAGCCGCCGTTCCCTATCTGACAGACCTGGCCTGCTACAATGGGACCACGGTTTCCTGGGCCAGCCTGGACTTTCTGAACACCGTCAATCACCTGAACATTCTGGTGCTGACGTTTGACGGGTCCACGGCGGTGGATCTTTCCGCGCTGGATGGCCTGGAAAGCCCCACCAGACTGTACCTGGCGAACGCGTCCATCAATCAGGGAACGCTCTCCGTCATCGGCGGCATAGAGCGGCTAGAAACCCTCGGGCTGCCCAATGGCGGTATTACGGATATCACGCCCCTGGCCCGGCGCGGCAGCCTGACGGAGCTGAACCTGAGCCAGAACCTGATCAGCGATTTCTCACCGCTGGAGCAGCTGCCGCGGCTCAGGCGGCTGGATTCATCCAAGAACCACACGTAACCTTCCGCGAATGATTTCAGAGCTCCTGGAGGCATGAACATGGCAGACATTCCGCGCATCGCAGCATTTGAAAAGGTCAGCAGGGCGCAGTTCGACCGGGCCGCGGGGCCGCTGTTTCCGCAAACGGACCTGGCGGCGGCGTATGACGGCATCGTCCTGCCCCGGCGAGCGACGGCCGGCTCCAGCGGGTACGACCTGCGCACGCCGTTTGCGTTCACGCTGGGTCCCGGGGAGGACATCGTCATTCCGACGGGGCTGCGGGTGGCGATCCGGCCGGGCTGGTGGCTGATGCTGATGCCGCGCAGCGGGCTGGGCTTCAGGCTGTATACGCGGCTCGCGAACACGGTGGGCAACATCGACAGCGATTACTACGGGGCGGAGAACGAGGGGCACATCATGGTCAAGCTCCGCCTGGAAACGCGCCTGGACGCGCCTGCGCGGTTTGAGGCGGGGGCGGCGGTGTGCCAGGGCGTGTTTGTGCCCTACGGCATTACGACGGACGACGACGCGAGTGAGCTTCGCGTCGGCGGGTTTGGATCAACGGGAGAATAGGAGGTACTGCAGTGAACAGGGAACGGATGCTCGAAGCGCTGAACGCCCTGCCGGGGACGATCAGCTTTTCTGCGGTTGATATCACCCGGGACGAGCGGCTCAGCGTTGGTGAGGAGACGCCGGTGCAGGCGGCGTCCGTGATCAAGCTGTTCATCATGGCGGAAGCCTTCCGCCAGCGGGAGGCGGGACTGTTTGATTTTGCCAGTCCGGTCACGGTGCGGGCGGAGGACCACCTGCCCTCGTGCGGCGCGCTGACCTATATGCGCGCGCCGCTGACGCTGCCCTGGGCGGACCTGGTCACGCTGATGATCATCGTCAGCGACAATACGGCGACCAACCTGCTGATCGACCAGCTGGGCCGGGACCGGATCAACGAGACCATCGAGCGCTGCGGCTTCCGGCACACGCGCCTCAACCGGAAGCTGTGGCAGGCGGAGCTGTCCAGGCAGGGCATTCAGAATACCGTCTGCGCCGCGGACACGGAGCGGTTTTTCCAGCTGCTGCGCGCGGGCGAACTGGTCAGCCCCGCCGCCTCCCGGGAGATGATGGACATCCTGTACAATCAGCGCCTGAACGGGAAAATGCCGTTCCACCTGCACAGCCGCGGCATCCGCTGCGCGCACAAGACGGGCGAGGACGACGGCATCACCCATGACGTGGGCCTCATCAGCGCGGAAAGGCCGGTGCTGTTCAGCTTCCTGAGCGAGCATACGGACGTCCCGGCGGCGGAGCGCGCGCTGCAGGACCTGGCGCTGTGGGCGATTGAGGGCTGAAGCTCAATTCTGCGGGGAGCTTTCATGGCCTGTTTGCGCCGGTACCGCACCGGCATGGTGATCAATGATGAAAAAGCTGCTCTGGACCCTGTGCCTGGCGGCGCTGCTGATGGGCGCGGCGCGGGCGGAGACGACCGTGGTCTGCTCGTTTTACCCTGTCCGTGTGCTGGCGGAGAATGTGCTGGCGGACGTGCCGGAGGTGCGGCTGGAAACGCTCGCGCCGGCCGGAACCGGCTGCCTGCACGATTTTCAGCTGCTGCCGGGCGATCTGCGCGCGCTGGACGGCGCGGCCTGCCTGATCATCAACGGCGCGGGGATGGAGGACCAGTTTCTGCCGCTGCTCCGGCGTGAAATGCCCGCCCTGCCGCTGGTGGACTGCTCCGCCGGTATCGCCCTGACGGAGGACGATCACGGCGTGAACCCGCACGTGTGGCTGAACGCGCTCAACGCCGGTCAGATGGCGCTGAACATGGGCGAGGGGCTGGCCGCGCTGCTGCCGGAGAGCGCGGAGAAGATCACGGCCAACGCGGCGGCGTTCGCCGCGCGGATGCAGGCCCTGCACGACGAGCTGACGGCCGAGCTGGCCGGGCTCGCCTCGCGCGACATTGTGACATTTCACGAGGCGTATCCGTACTTCGCGGCGGAGTTCGGGCTGAACGTGGTCGCCAGCGTGACCGTGGAGCCGGACGAAGCCCCGTCGCCGCGCATGATCGCCGAAACGGTGGAGCGCATCCGCGCGTACCCGCGCTGCCCGCTGTTTTCGGAGCCCGGCGCCGCTACGGACGCGCTCAGCGTGATTGCGCGGGAAACGGGACAGCCGGTGTATGAGCTGTCGCCCATTACCGACGGGAACGGCGCGGCCGACGATTACGAAGCCGCGATGCGGCGCAACGCCGACACGCTGAAGCAGGCGCTGTCAGGCGACTGACCGCGCGGCGAACGGGAGGGGAATGCGGATATGTCGGAGCCGATCCGGCTGTCGGTCATCGTGCCGATGTACAACGCGGCCGCGACCATCGCGCGCTGCGTATCCTCCGTCACGTCCCAGACGGGCATGGCGCTGGAGCTGCTCCTGGTGGACGACGGCTCGACGGACGGCACGGCGGACGCCTGCCAGGCGCTGGCCGATAAAGACACGCGCCTGCGCGTCGTCCGGCAGGCGCACGGCGGGGTGTCCGCAGCGCGGAACGGCGGCCTGCGGCTCGCCCGCGGTGAATGGATCGCCTTTCTGGACGCGGACGACTGCCTGGCGGACGGCGCGCTGGCGGCCTTCGCGGCGCTGCTGACACCGGAGGTGGACGCGGTCCACGGCGCGCAGTCGGGGCGGCGGGAGGAAACCCGCGCCTTCGACGCCGCGCGGCGCGGGGAGATGATCGATTACGCGCTGGCGGACCCGACCCACCGTCTGACGTGCTGGGGCTGGTTTTTCCGCCGCGCCCGCGTGGAGGCCGCCGGGGCCCGGTTTGATCCGGCGCTGAGCCTGGGCGAGGACAGCGAATGGGCGTTGCGGGTGCTGTACGCGTGCGGCGGCGTGCTGTTTTCGGACAGGACGCTGTACCGGTATACGCCGGCGCCGGCGTCGGCCACGCGGCGGTGGACGCCGGGCAAGGCAGAGGCGTATCTGGACACGCTGGCGGCGATCGGGCGGACGCCCGCCGCGCGCCAGCGCCACTGGCCGGCGTTTGTGCTGACGACGCTGCTGCTGAGCCTGACGCACGATACCTTTCACCCGGCGAACCCGGCGCCGGGGCGGGACCAGCTCCGCGCCGCGGACGCGCTCAGGCGGCAGCCGGTCTACGCGGACGCGCTGCGGCGGGCGGACCTGTCCGTGTTCGGCGCGGGCCGGCGCGCGGTATGCCGCTGGCTGCGGCGCGGCTGGCTGCGGCCGGTGCGGGCCGCGGTCCGGCTGCGGCAGCGCTGGAACGCCGCGCAAAAAACAGATCATCAGGGAGACGGTTATGAGCGGGAACGGCATTGATTTTGTCATCGCGTGGGTGGACGGGCGCGACCCGGACTGGCAGCGCCGCCGGAACGCGCTGAGCGGGGACAGCGGCGCGGACACGCGCGCCGAGCGCTACCGCGACTGGGGGCTGCTGCCCTACTGGTTCAGGGGCGTGGAGCGCTTCGCGCCGTGGGTGCGCACGGTCTGGCTGGTGTGCGATCAGCAGCCGCCCGCCTGGCTGGACCTGTCGGCGGACCGCCTGCGCGTCGTGCGGCACGAGGACTACCTGCCGCCCGCCTACCGGCCGTGCTTCAACAGCAATACGATCGAGCTGAACCTGCACCGCATCGAGGGACTCAGCGAGCGCTTCGTGCTGTTCAACGACGACATGTTCCTGCTGCGGCCGGTGGCGGAGGACTTCTTTTTCCGGAACGGGCTGCCGCGCGACGCCGCGCTGCTCAACCCGGTGCCGACGACGGACCTGAAGGGCCGGGCGCCGGGCGCGCGCATCTTTACCCTGCCGCTCAACAACACGGAATACCTGAACCGGGAGTACGAGTTCCGCGCCTGCGTCCGCCGGCACCCGCTGAAATGGCTCAACCCGCGCTACGGACGCAGCCTGCTGCGCAACCTGCTGCTGATGGCCTGGCCGCGGTTTGTCGGCTTTGACGAGCCGCACCTGCCGCAGGCGTACCTGAAGTCCGTCTACCAGGCGGCGTGGACGCAGTACGCGGACATCATGGACGCGACCTCCCGCCGGCCGTTCAGGGACGACCGGGACGTCAGCGAATGGCTGATCCGCGACCGGCAGCTGGCGGAAGGGGGCTTTTCGCCGCGCAGGCCGGTCAAGGGCGGATATTTTGACGTAGGGACCGACTTCAGCGCGCTCGACCGGACGATCCGCGGCCAGCGCGCGCCGATGGTCTGCATCAACGACGCCGGCGTGTCCGAGGAGGCGTTCGACGGGCTCCGCGCGGGCGTCATCGCGGCGTTCGAGGCCATCCTGCCCGGGCGCAGCGCGTTTGAAAGGGCGGTGTCCGCGTGAACCGGTACATTCTTTCGGTCGCGGGCGGCGACGCGTGGAACGCGGCCTCCAAGGCCTGGCAGGACGTGGAAAAGATCGCGGTGGCGGAGGGCTGTCACCCGGTGCGTCTCGGCACGGCGCGAACGGCAGACGGCGCGTGGACCGCGTGGGCGCGGCTGCTGCGGGACGGGCTCGGGACGTGGCGCCGCCTGCTCCGCCAGATCCCGCCCGACAGCCTGCTGCTGCTGCAATACCCCTATTTCCCGGTCAAATTCAATTACGCGCTGCGCTGGCTGATCCCGCTGGCGCAGCGGCGGGGGATCAAAGTCGCCGCCCTCGTGCACGACCTGAACTCCCTGCGCGGGCAGTTCGGGCGCGCGGCGGTCTACGGCGATTCAACGCTGCTGAAGCGCTTCGACGCGGTGATCTGCCACAACCAGGCGATGCGGCGGGCGTTGGCGGCGCGCGGTGTGCCGGACAGCCGGCTGGTGACGCTGGACATTTTCGATTACCTGACGGACGCGCCGTTCCCGGAGCGCGGGGCGGACGACGGCGTGGCCGTCGCCGGCAACCTGTCCCCGGAAAAGTCCGGCTACGTGGCCGGCTTGATGGCGGCGGCGGACGGGCGCTTTCCACTGCACCTGTACGGCAGCGGGCTGGGGGACGCGGCAGTGCCGGCGTCGGTCACGGCGCACGGCGCGGTGCCGCCGGACGCGCTGCCCGGCGTCATCGAGGGCGCGTTCGGGCTGGTCTGGGACGGGCCGGAGGCGGGCACCTGCGCCGGACGGACCGGGGAATACCTGCGGTACAACGATCCGCACAAGCTGTCGCTGTACCTGGCGGCCGGCATGCCGGTATTGCTGTGGGAGGAAGCGGCGACGGCGGAGTTCGTCCGCGAACAGGACGCCGGCCTGCTGATCGCCTCACTGGACGACATTCCCGCGCGCCTCGGGCAGGTCACCCCGGAGGCCTACGCGCGGATGCGCAAAAACGCCCTCCGTATCGGGAGGGCGCTGCGCGAAGGGCAGTATGTGCGCCGGGCGATCCGCCGGGCGGAATCGGTGTGCAGCCACCGCAAGGGGGACTAGCGTCCCCCCTGCGGAACCCCCCAACAGCTTTGCCTGTCGGACCTTCTCAGTTCGCCATTGTCGCATAGCAGGCTACCGCCAGCTATGCTCTGTGTTGATTCGCGCGCGCACCGCGGGTGCAAGCACCTCG
>CAMNEH010000047.1 GCA_946536315.1 uncultured Clostridia bacterium | reverse complement strand
GGTCTTCCGCCTTCATGCCATGCTCGCCCACCAGCGCGCTGTATTCCCAGGTACCGTTCTGGAAGAACACGGCCTTGCCGTCATAGAAGTCCTTTTCAGCATCCGCGCCGGTGTAGCCGGACAGCTTCTTCGCGTCTGCGGCGGAATCAGCGACGTACAGGTCCCAGATGTTCTTATAGGCATTCAGGTAGCTGCCCTTGACAGTGGCGGGCTGCTCGACGATGCCCTCATCGCGGAATTCATAGAACAGCGGCATGTTGGTCAGATGGCCGGAGAAACGCCAGGAGGAGGAGCCGTCCAGGCCAGCGGAGGTGAAGGCGTCGAAGCCCAGCTCCGCGGAACGGGCGTGGATATCGTCCGCGACTTTCTTCAGGGACTCGAAGTCCTTGATGTCCGCCACGGTGTAGCCGGCCTTTTCCAGCAGCGCCTTGTTGGTGATGATGCCGTAGGCTTCATAGCAATAGCCGACCGCGACGGTCTGGCCGTCCGCGTTCTTCAGGTTGAAGTCTTCGGTGGTCATTTCATTCATCAGCTCGGTGCCATCCAGCGGCAGCGCGTATTCGCCCCAGGTCGCCACGCCTTCGGCGTTGCCGATCTGGAACAGGGTGGGCGCGGCGTCCTTCTTATCCATTTCGGACGTCAGCGTCGCCTGATAGGTGCCGGAGGCGGCGGTCACGACCTTGACCTCAACACCGGTCTCAGCGGTATACTGCTTCGCGAGATCCTGCCAGGCCTGATCGGCTTCCGGCTTGAAGTTGAGATAGTACACCTTGCCCGCGGCATCGGCGCTCGCAAAGGACGCGAGACTCAGCACCATGCACAGTGCCAGCGCAAGACAAACAAGCTTCTTCATAAACCAAGAACCCCTTTCTTATGTCTTTTGTGGTTATGTCAATAAACCAGATCGACCGAAATCAATATGGTTCGTTGATGTATACATTATACATAGACATGCCCAAATTGTCAAGCATCAGGCGGAATTTAGTGAAAACGCTATCATGTTCTTTTCAAAAAGCCGACGATACGGATCAGCGGGCGTCCGGGGGAGAGGCGGACATTTCGTCATCCACTGCCCGGCAGGCGGCCGCGTATTCCTGTTCAGTGAACACCGGAATGCCCTGGGCCAGCAGCAGCTCGGTCAGGATGCCGTTGCCCGGGACCAGTCCGCCGTCAAAGCGTCCGTTATGGATGATCCCCTTGCCGCAGGACGGGCTTTTGGACTTCAGCACGGCGCAGGTGCAGCCCTGCTCAAGGCAGACGCGCAGCGCGGCCTCGGCGCCGCGGACGAACGCGTCGGTCACGTCCTCGCCCACCCGGTTCACTACGCGGTCGCCCAGACGCTCGCTGGGGATGCGTGGCGTGGGCAGGCCGCCCATGACCTCAGGACAGACGGCGACGGCGCGGCCTTCCTCGACCAGGCGCAGCACCGCGGGATCGGGCTTGCTCTGCCCGTCCATGCGGCAAGGCGCGCCTGTGAGACACCTGCTGACCAGCACCGGCGCGCCGCCGGGCATCTTGTCGTTCTCCGGATACATTCTGATCGCCTCCTGAACTGTTCAAATGGGAGTACTGAGTTCATTTTAGCATATTTTTTCCTCCTTGCCAAACGGGATTGTTTCGGCTATAATGAGGCGTCAACGGCGACCTGACCGCAAAGAAAGAGAAGGAGCACTGCAGACATGGCTGACAAGAAACAGGAATTTGTGACACATATTACGCCCCGCGACCAGGACTTTTCGCAGTGGTACACCGATGTGGTGACCATGGCGGACCTGATGGATTACACCCCGGTGCGCGGATGCATGGCGATGAAGCCCTACGGCAACCGGATCTGGGAGCTGATCCGCGACGGACTCGACCGGCGCTTTAAGGAGACCGGGCACGAAAACGTGTCCATGCCGATGCTGATTCCCGAAAGCCTGCTGCTGAAGGAGGCGGAGCACGTAGAGGGCTTCGCGCCTGAGGTCGCGTGGGTTACCCAGGGCGGCACGGAAAAGCTGCAGGAGCGGCTGGCGGTGCGTCCGACCAGCGAAACCATTTTCTGCACCATGTTCGCCAAATGGGTGGAGAGCTGGCGCGACCTGCCCCTGAAATACAACCAGTGGTGCTCCGTCATGCGCTGGGAAAAGACCACCCGCCCGTTCCTGCGCACTGCGGAATTCTGGTGGCAGGAGGGCCACACCGTCCACGCCACCGCTGAAGAGGCGCAGGAAGAGACGATGACCATGCTGAACGTCTACCGCGATTTCGCGGAGCAGGAGCTGGCCATGCCCGTGTTCTGCGGCCAGAAGTCCGAAAAGGAAAAGTTCGCCGGCGCCCGGGCCACCTACTCCATCGAGGCCATGATGCAGGACGGCAAGGCCCTGCAGGCCGGCACCTCCCACAACTTCGGCACCAATTTCACCGTGCCCTTCAACGTGCAGTACCTGAGCAAGGAAGGCAAGCTGGAATACTGCCATGAGACCAGCTGGGGCGCTTCCACCCGCCTGATCGGCGCGATCATCATGACGCACGGCGACGAGCGTGGCCTGAAGCTGCCCCCCGCCATCGCGCCCTACCAGGTGGTGCTGGTGCCCGTGGCCGCGCACAAGGGCGGTGTGCTGGAGAAGTGTGCTGAGGTCGCGGAAGCGCTGCGCCAGGCCGGCCTGCGCGTGAAGCTGGACGACCGGGACAACGTATCTCCCGGCTTCAAGTTCAACGAGTGGGAGCTCAAGGGCGTGCCCGTCCGCGTGGAAATCGGCCCGCGCGACATTGAAAAGGGCGCGGCCATGGTCGTGCGCCGCGATACGTTTGAGAAGGCGTCCCTCTCCCTGGAGGGCCTGGGCGAAGCCCTGCTGAAGATGATGGACGACATCACCGCCAACATGTTCCGCATTGCCGACGAATTCCGCCAGGCGCACACGAAGGACGTGTTCAATATGGACGAGCTGGGCGAGCAGGTCAACGGCGGCTATGCCCGCGCCATGTGGTGCGGCGACCGCGCCTGCGAGGACGAGATCAAGACCCGCTTCTCCGCCACCTCCCGCAATATGCCCTTTGACCAGACGCCCATCGGCGAGACCTGCGTCTGCTGCGGGAAGAAAGCCAGTAAGGTCATGTACTTCGCGAAGGCGTACTGATCCCTTCGCCCATGTCGCAGAATCAGGACCGCCAAAAAAAGAAAACGCTTCGTGAGAAAATCAGTCCCGCCTGGGCGGCCGCCATCGCCGTATTCGCTGTTTCCATGGCGATCGGGCTGTCCGGGCCGCAGGGCGTGTGGTTCGGCCTGAGCGCTCTCGGCGTGATCGGCAGCCTGCTTTGCATGGCCTATCTCTGGGCGGAAGCGCCGGACCAGAAAGGGCGCGGGCGGAAGAGGGCCGGGCAGACGGTTCCGGATCATCCGGCCGGCGCTGCCGAACCGCCGAAGAACGCTTCGCCCGCTCTGTTCACCGGGCCCTCACATGCGCTGGCGTCCACGCTTTCCGGCCAGGAGCTGAAGCGCAGGCTGGAAACGCTGGGCCTGCCCGCTGCGGCCTCAGACCTTTCAGATGATACAGTTCGCCTGCTGAATCTGCTTTTTCAGCCCAAGGCCGAGATACAGTACGCGTACACGCCGTGCCGGATCGCAGACATTCCATCAGGAAACGTGATGGAAACGGTGGACTTGCTGATTTCGCCGGACGGGACAGCCCATCTCATGGTTCAGCGGGAGCGGACGCCGGAACTGTGCTACGCGCTGATCCGGCCGGTCAGTCTGGCGGGCTTCCGGGACGCGGCCGCGGCCGATGACCTCGCCGACTGGCTGACGGACATGGACCGTCAGTTTGGTGTGCAATTTTGCCAGAACAATGACGGGATCATCCGGGAAACTGCCGGGCTGCTTCAGGTCAGGAATCCGCAGCTTCTTGCGGACCGCTGCCGGGAGAGTCTGGCGTCTATGCGCGCAAGCGACTTTATTCACACCACGCTGCAGGCGCTGCAACGCCAAAAAGAGGACGCGCTCCGCCGTTACTCCGAAGGTGGGCTGCTCAACGGCAAGCACGGGTGCCTGTTTGAAAAGACCGTATCCTCACAGCGGCTCAACGAGCGCCTGACAGTCTGCGTCCATCCGCGGCCGGACGAGCATGCTTCCTGGCAGCAGCACTGGTATGAGGTGCAGTACACCGTATCCGCCGCGGAGCAGGAAAGCGGCTGCCGGTTTGAGCGCAAAGCGCGTCTGGGGTCTTTCAGACAGGAGTCCGTGGCGAAGAGCCTGAAGGAGCTGAACGGCTGGCTGACACTCTGCCGCAAAACGATCCGGGAGGACAGCCTGCCCGGACAGATCCCGGACGTCCGGAGTAAAGCTGGGCGTCTGACCGGCGGCAGCCTGACATTGACGGAGAATGATTCCGGCCTGGAGGCGCTGATCGCTGCGGACACCGACGATTTCAGCGAGTATCAGCACAGTCCGTTGGAAACGCAGAAGGGCGTCGAGACGGAAGGCGTGCCGTGGAAAGATGTTCTGAGTGTGAACAACGGTCCAGAACAGACCGTGACGCTGCGGCGCTATGCCACTGGTGTCTACGCACTGGCCTTCGAGGCCTTCCGCTGGCCGCGTACGCCGTCGGACAGCGGCGGAGTCGAGCTCATACGGCTGGAAGAACTGCCGCATGACTTTCCCATTGGCTGGTCACCCGATCGATTTGCCCGTACCGCCTGCCAGACCGACGAAGCGCGCCTCGCCTGCGCCGGCGACCCGGAGGTCATCCGGTTTTTCAGAAATGAAGCAATCGGGCAGAATCAATAAATGTCATGTTTGATGAAGGAGAAAGCAAGCATGGGCACTGAAAGCAAAAACAAGGAAGAGCAGCGCCGGGAGCTGAACGGCGTCACCTATTTTGACCGCGGGCGGCTCACAGGACGCGACGGGAAGCAATACGACCGCTTCGCCATCCAGACCCATTTCATCGAGGTGGGCGAGGACCAGGCAAAGCTGGTCAAACAATATGTACTGCCGCTGTACCAGCCCGGCGATGTGATGGCCTTCGGCGCAAAGGTGATGGCCATGTGCACCAAAAATGTGCGCACCAAGGAGCAGGTACATCCCGGCTTCTGGGCCAAAGTCCTGTCCAAGCGCGCCAGCGAAACGACGGCGGGCATCGGCATGCACGACGCGTATAAGCTGCAGCTGGCCATCGACATGGTCGGCGCGCCCAAGGTGGTGTTCGCCTCCATCGCGTCCGCGGTCACCAAGCTGTTCGGCGTGCACGGGGTCTTTTACAAGATCGTCGGGCCCGGCGTGGCCGGCATCGACGGCTTTTATTACCGCTCCTCCTTCGACCGCTACAAGGACCTGGCGCTGATCAACAATACCAACGCGCAGGAGCTGTGCGACGCGCTGGAGCAGGCCGTCGGCGTGCCCGTGGTGCTGATGGATGCCAACGACATCGACCAGAACCAGCTGGGCAAGTGCCGCGATTTCCCGCTGACGGACGATCAGATCCAGGACGCGCTGAAGGACAACCCTTCCGGCCAGGGCGGCGAGCTGACGCCCTTTATCCTGATCCGGCCGGTGAAGGAGTAACGAAGCGTTTATGATCAACGGCAAATACCTGTACGAAACGCATATGCATACCGCCGAGGCGAGCAAATGCTCGGATTCGCCGGCCCGGGAATTCATTCAGCGCTATCAGGATTTCGGCTATGACGGGCTGTTCATCACCGATCACTTTTACCGCGGCAACTGCGGGGTCGATCGCTCACTGCCCTGGCCGGAATTCGTCAACCGGTTCGTTTCCGGCTATGAGCATGCCAAAGAAGAAGGTGACAAGCGCGGTATGCCCGTCTTCTTCGGCTGGGAGGAAAACATCGACGGAGACGAGTACCTGATTTACGGTCTGGATAAGCGCTTTATGCTGGAGCATCCGGACATGATCCACTGGACCCGTCAGGAGCAGTACCGTGAGGTGCGCGCCGCCGGCGGCTGCGTGGTGCAGGCGCACCCTTTTCGCGCGCGGGACTATATCCGGGATATCTGGCTGTCACCGTATTTCTGCGACGCCGCCGAGGGCGTCAACGCCACCAACGAGGACGTCTGGAATACCCTGGCGATGCGGTACGCGGCCTCCGTCGGGCTGCCGGTGACGGCGGGGTCGGACAATCATCATGTGCTCACCATGCGCAGCGAGAAGCTGGCGGGCGTCATGTTCGATGACCCGCTGACCAGCGGGCAGGATTACGTCCGCCATATCCTGCGCCATGACCCGATCGGGCTCTTCCTGCCGCACCCCGTGTTGCCCTATACGGACGACATGCGGCCGGAAAAGCCGCTGTACTGGCTGGAACGTGACGGCACTGCCGTCCCCGGAAAAACGATCGCCTGATCAAAACGCCCGTCCCTGATTCTTCGGGGACGGGCGTTGAAATATTTCAGCGGCAGAAGCGGTCCACGTAAGCGTCCAGGCAATGCTGGATCACCTGCCGCGCTTCATCCGGCCCCTGGACCTCATTGACGACGGTCGTCTTTTCCTCCAGGCTCTTGTATACGGTGAAAAAGTGGCGCATCTCCTCAAAGATATGGGTGGGCAGGTCATGAATGCTGTGGTAGGCGTTGAAGGTCGGATCGTTGAAGGGAATGGCGATGATCTTCTCGTCCATCATGCCCTGATCCTGCATATTGATGACCCCGATGGGGTAGCAGCGGACCAGCGTGAGCGGCGCGATCGACTCGCTGGACAGCACCAGTACGTCCAGCGGGTCGTGATCGTCCGCGTAGGTGCGGGGAATCAGCCCGTAGTTGGCCGGGTAATGTGTCGAGGTGTACAGGATCCGGTCCAGAATGATGTGGCCCGTTTCCTTGTCCAGCTCGTATTTGTTTTTGGAGCCCTTTTCGATCTCGATGACGGCGATGAAGTCGTCCGGGGTGATGCGGTGCGGGCTGATGTCGTGCCAGATATTGCTCATTACATCACCACCCGGATCGTGGTTTCGGGCGTGAGCATATCATCCATCAGCACGGCCGGAGCGACCTCCTCGCCGTTGACGTACAGCTGACGCACGCCGCCTTCGTGATGCTCGGGGTTCTCCACGGTGATGTGCAGCTGCTTGCCGCGGAAATACTTGTCCATGGTGAAGCCATCCCATTCGGCGGGGATCGCGGGGCTGATCAGCAGTCCCTCCGGGGTCGGCCGCAGGCCGAGAATGCCCTCGACGCAGCCGACCATCACGGTGGAGGCGGTGCCGGTCAGCCAGTGTACGTGCGCGCGTCCGGGCTGCGGGGTTTCGTGGCCCTCGATGAACTGGGAGTGCACGTAGGGCTCTACCTCGCGGATCTCGGCGCGGTCGTTGTAGGCCGCGGGGCAGCTCTCCTTGAAGTAGCGGAAGGCGCGTCCGCCGTGGCCCATCAGGCTTTCGGCCAGGATCGCCCAGCCCTGCGCCTGACAGAAGATGCCGCCGTTCTCTTTGGTCGTCGGGTTAAACAAGAGCATCGCCGCGCCGTCAAACGCGTGCTGCTTGTAGCACGGCGCCATCAGCTCCAGGCCGTTGGGCGTATTCAGCAGGCGCTCGGTGGTGTTGAGCGCGGCTTCGGCCTGCTCGCGGGTCGCCGCGCCGGAAATGACGCACCAGCTCTGGGGGTTGAGCCACATCGCGGCTTCAGGATCCTGCTTGGACCCGATGATCGCGCCGTCCTGCGTGTAGCCGCGGCGGAAACGGTCGTCCTCCCAGAAATGCTCGTTGATGAGCGCCAGCTGCGCTTCTCTCGTCTGCCGCAGGAAGGCGCGGTAGCTCTCGTTTTCGGGCGTGTCCGGCATCAGCTCGTCCAGGATGCCCAGCGCCATATAGAACTGGAAAGCGACGAAGCTGCTCTCGCCGTCCGCGCCGAGCTTCAGGCAGTCGTTCCAGTCCGCGTGCAGGCCGGCGGGCATGCCGTGGCGGCCCAGGTGATGCATCGTAAAGTCGATCGCGCGGCGAAGATGCTCCAGCACGGTGCCCTCGTCCTCGTCCGAGAAGGGGATCACCTCGTCCAGGAAGGCGGTGTCGCCGGTTTCGGCAATGTACTTGTACACGGTCGGGAACAGCCACAGCGCGTCGTCGGCGCGGTAATGCGGGTGGCCGGTCGCCTTCACGTAGGATTCGTCCTCGGGCTTGTCCTCGTGGCCGGGGTTGTGGCTGTATTTGACCAGCGGCAGCCCGGCGCCGTGGTGCACCTGCGCGCTGAGCATGAAGCGGATGCGGTCCTTGGCCATTTCGGGGTCGAGATGAATAATGCCCTGAATGTCCTGCACCGTATCGCGGTAGCCGTAGCCGTTGCGCTGGCCGCAGTAGATCAGGCTGGCCGCGCGGGACCACACGAAGGTCGTGAAGCACTGGAACGCGTTCCAGGTGTTGACCATCTCGTTGAAGTCCGCGTCGGGGGTATGTACGCTGAGATGGGCGAGCTTCCCGTGCCAGTAATCGATCAGCGCGGCCTTTTCCGCTTCTATGAGCGCGGCGGGGGAACAGTAGCCGTCCATCAGGCGGCGCGCTTCGGTCTCGCCCTTCTGCGCGAGGATGAAGGCGACGGTTTTTTCCTCACCGGGGGCGAGGCTCAGCCTGGCGTGCAGCGCGCCGCAGGGGTTGCCGTTGAAATTGACGCTGTCGTCCAGTTGCCCGGCCTGTACGCCTGCCGGGGCGTTGAAGCGGTGACCGCCCAGGAAGCGCTCGCGCCGCCCCGTATAGCTGCATACCGGCGCGCCGGCGAGTCCAAAGAAGCGCTCGGAGCCGTTTTCACCGTTCGGCGCGACATGGCAGAACGGGTTGATGCGCTGCAGGATATGGTCCTCGTGGAATTCCGTGCTGGTGATGAACTGCGTATACTGCATGTTGACCAGGTCCTGCTCATAATAGCTCTCGGTGGTCAGCTCGCAGTAGCCGAATACGGAAATCTCGCGCGGCTCGCTGCCGGTATTGCGGACGCGCAGCCGCCACACCTCGTGCGTGGCGCCCTGCGGCACGTAGTACAGCGCGTCGGAGGCGATGCCGGCGTACTCCGCGCTGATTTCGGTGTAGGCGGTGCCGTGGCGGCAGACAGTGTGGAAGGCATCAAGCGGCTTCTCCACCGGCCGCCAGCTCGCGGACCAGAAATCCCCGCTTTGGTCGTCGCGCAGGTAAATGTAGCGCCCGGGCTCGTCGAACTGGTTGAAAATGTAGCGCAGGATGCGCCCGGCCGCGCCGGACTTGACGAAGCTGTAGCCGCCCGCGTTCTGGGTGATGATCGCGCCGTACTCGGGCGAACCGAGGTAGTTGGCCCAGGGCATCGGCGTGCGAGGGTCGTCGATGACATATTCGCGCTTTGCGGTGTCAAAATGGCCGAATTGCATTTGATCAGACCTCCTTTAAAATGAATGGTGTGATCCGTACGGCGCTTCCCGCCGGACGGGACGGATCGCTTAATACCAGCCGCTGCCCAGCGCGTTCAGGGATACCAGCGGCTCAGGGGAGACGATGAGCGCGACGAAGGGGCCGTTTTCCACCACCTTCGCGTTTTCCAGCTTGAATACTTCTGCGGGCTGATAGTCGCGGTACAGCAGCAGCTGCTCATCCAGCAGGTCCTGCGCGCCCTGTCGGATGGCGGCCTGGTCAGCGCCGTCGCGCACCTTCAGAATCAGCACCATTTCGGGCGTCGCGCGGGTTGCGTCGCGCTTGAAAACCCATTCGTCCAGGTCTTCGGCGCTGATGATCAGGTATTTTTCCAGGTAACGCTCGGTCATGTCGGTCAGCTCGCGGAACGTGGCGGACTGCAGCACGGTCTGCGCCAGCGCTTCGCAGGTCATGGCCGGTTCCTCGGCGGCGCAGGGCAGCGCCGTCAGCAGGAGGCACAGCATGAGGATGATGGCGGCAACACGGTTCATAGGCGTATTCTCCTTTTCATTATTTGGCGAAAGTGAATTGAATGACGGGACTGACGGTGTGCGTACGGACAGCTTCCTCGAACAGCCTGAGCCCCTCGTAGTTCGGATGGATGCCGTCGCCGCAGTCATACTTGCCGGGCAGATAGCCCTGCTCGGTCAGCACGACGGAATAGTAATCGATGACATAGCACTGCCGCTCCTGCGCAAAGGCGACCAGCAGATCGCGGAAATTGGCGTACCGCTTGGGCGGGATTTTGAGCTCCTCCAGCTTATGCTTGGTCTGGGACGGCGGGGCGATCAGGTAGATGATGGAATCGGAAAAGCGCTCCAGGAAGGTCTCCATCATCGTCTGATAGTCCGCGAACGCGAGGTCTGAGCGCTTATTGTCCAGACTGTTGGACCCCAGCATGATGTAAATCTTGCGGTGCGGGTATTTCGCGACGACGTCGTACATCGACTCATATTCGCGCGAGCCCTTGTAGCGGAATTCCTTCCGCGGCGCGGACAGCGGGCTGATGCCGACCTTGGTGACGAAATTGGCCGTGGGGAAGAGGTTGAACATCTCCACGTCGTCCATGATCGAATCCCCGATAAACACGGCGTCCTTAAAATAGTCGTCCGACGCCGCCGGGCCTGTCTTTGGGAAGGGCGGGGGATTGGACGGATTGGCGTAGGCCTTGTTCACCGCTTCGGCGGTAGCGGCGGGACTGAGCGGGGCCATCGCCAGCAGAACGCCTGCCAGCAGCGCCGCGGCGAGCCTGGTCCACAGAGGTCTCAGAGTCCTTCGAGCAGGGCGAGCGTCCGCCCGGAGGCGAGGGATGCGACACCGTGTATGCATAAAATCAACTCTCCTTCACTGTCCAGGACCTCCTGGACGATGTCTCCGGCATAGTACCGGGCGTCCACCGCGACGATGCGGCGGCAGTGGCGGGACAGGGCGGGCAGGAGCGCGTTGGCGAAGGAATCCTTGATGACGAACCATGTCCTGTCCGGCGCGTCCTCGTTGATCAGCTCCATCCTGCCATGGTTGCCGTACATCAGCGCGGCGTACAGGTCGCGCTCGCCCAGCTTGTTCCGGTCCACAAATCCGTCCTGCGTTTGTCCGTCGATGATCAGACGAAGCGCCGGCAGCTCGGGCCAGGCGAAGGTGTCGGCCTGCTGCCAGGGCAGGGGACACCGCGCGTAAAAGCTGCCGTGAAAGGGGGCCTGCGTATTCAGTGGCAGCTCGGGCAGCGGCGTGAGCCCAAGGGCGGCGCAGACCTGCAGGTAGCCTTCGCGGGCGCCGGCGGCGGTCCAGTGGTGATCGGTGCGGTAGTAAACCTGATCTTCCGCGGCGGCGTCCCTGAGCGCGTCCAGCAGCGGGATCACTGTCACGTCGCGCTGCGCCAGGTCGATCAGTGGCGCCTCGGCCATGATCGGCGCGCCGGGCGGCGCCGCGTCCGCGTAGACCTGACTGGCGGAGGGCACGGCCAGCAGATACAGGCTGCGGCCGGTCAGCGCCTCCAGGTCGGCGAGCGCCGACGCGTTCAGGCGCACGTTCCGTTCGCGCCACATATCAGTGCGGTCGAACAGCCGGCCTTCCTTGCCGAGTATCACGCCCTCGATCAGGCGGTGCCCGGTCAGCGCCTCCCATGAGGTGTAAGCGGATACGAACGTGTCCCTGAGCGGCAGCTGGTCGGCGCAGTAGCTTTCAAAGGTATCCGCCCAGCGGCTGCCGGACATCGCGTCCAGCGTCAGCCGCGGGCGCTGCATGAGCTCACGGTTTTCCATGCCGCTGACGGTTTTGTCCGGCAGCAGCGTCTGCGCGAGCGCCAGCCCCATCAGGAGCGCGCACGCGATCAGGAACAGCGGGGCCTTCCGCATGAGCGTCTCCTTTCAGAATCGGAAATAAAGGAACGGATTGTAGGACGATTTCGCCAGGGCGGCAAGACATAAAAACAGCAGCGCCAGCATCCCAGCGCACCGCATGCAGGGATGATTCACCATGAGCCGCCGGGCAAAGCCGATCACCGGCGGCACGCAACACGCGATGGAAACCACCAGCAGCAGCAGGTTTTCGCGAAGCCAGAACCAGACGGCGCCACTTGAGCGGAAGGTGAACAGCGTGACCAACATTTCGCCGGTGCCATGCAGGTCCGGCGCGGTAAAGACCGCATAGCTCAGCACCATGCACAGCACCATGTGCGCCCGCCGTACAATGCCTGGCAGGCGCAGCGGCCTGAGCACATAGCGGTCGAATTCGATGGATACGAAAAACCAGAGCCCCCAGAGGATATAGGTCCAGCCCGCGCCGTGCCAGAACCCGGTCAGCAGCCAGACGATCAGGGTGTTGAGCAGCGTTCTCGCCGGTCCTTTGCGGCTGCCGCCCAGGGGTATATACACGTAATCACGGAACCAGCCGCTCAGCGTGATGTGCCAGCGGTGCCAGAAATCCGCAATGGACTCAGCCGCGTAGGGGTGGTTGAAGTTGCGGGGAAACGTGAATCCGAGCATGCGGCCCATGCCGAGCGCCATCACGGAATACCCCCAAAAGTCAAAATAGACGTGCAGATTGTATACCGTCAGGAAAGCCCACTGGCACGCGCTGTCTCCCGTGACCGCGTGCAGCTCGTCCGAGAGCGCGCCAAGCGGATTGGCCAGCAGCACCTTGGAGGCCAGTCCGGCGATAAACAGCGCCATCCCGCGGTCCAGCTGGACGGCCGACGGTCTGCGCCGCACGTGCAGCGCTTGTTTCATGTCGCTGTAGCGCACGATCGGCCCCGCGATCAGCTGCGGGAAGAGGAACAGGAAGGTGCCGAACGAAATCAGGTCCTTCTCCGGCGCCGTCTGTCCGCGATAGACGTCGATCAGATAGCCGACGGCCTGAAACGTGAAAAAGCTGATGCCCAGCGGCAGTGAGGCGGGCACGTCAAACCGTCCGCCCATCCCGATGGCCGAAAGCAGGAACCCGCTGTACTTGTAATACAGCAGCGCGCCGATATCGGCCGCGACGCCCAGCGCCAGCAGCGCCCTGCGTAAGGCGGGCGTCTTCGCGGCGGCCATCAGCCGGCCGAGCGCATAGTCCAGCGCCAGCAGCGCAAAAAACAGCGGTACGTACCGGACCTCGCCCCAGGCGTAGAAAACGAGGCTGGCCACAAACAAAAAAGGGTTTTGGGCCCGCTCCGGCAGAAAATAGTGTACCAGCACCACGATGGGGAGAAAATAAAAAAGGAAGGTCAGGCTGGAAAACAGCAAATGGCTTCCTCCCCTCCATGAATACTGATGTACCGGTAGTTTAATCGATTTGCCCGGGGATGTCAAGCGCTGAATAAAAAGGCTGCGCGCCTGCTTGCCGCGCTCCTGCGGATATGGTATACTGTTTGGCGGAGGCGATGCTTGAATGAAACGGATGTGCCTGTTACTTGCCGCGCTGCTGCTGTGCATACTGTCCGCCCAGGCGGAGGAATATCCCTTCCTGCTGACCGCGGGCGGATCCTTCGCCTATGCCAGGGACGATCAGGGACAGCTGACGGTGTATGGCGACAACCAGTTCGGCCAGCTGGGCAAGGGCGGAAAGGCGCAAAGCAAGCGCCCGGCGGCGTTCAAAACCAAGAATACGGAGCTGGATCCCGCACAGATCCGCGGGATTTACGCCGGCTGCGATTATTCTTTTTTCCTGATGAATGACGGCAGCATTTTCGGCGTGGGCAATAACGCCTACAATCCGCTGCTGCTGGGCTACAACCGGTCCATGGCGACCACGCATGTCCGCATTCCGTTGGAGGATACGACCATCGTGAAGATGGCCTGCGGATTTGGCCAGGTGCTCGCGCTGAACGCCTCTGGCGAAGTCTGGGCCTGGGGGCGCAACAGCGACGGCCAGGTGGGCAACGGCACCACCAAGCGCATCACCACGCCGCAGAAGCTGCCGCTGACCAGCATCGTCGATATTGCCGCGGGCGGCAAGTTTTCCATCGCGCTGGACAAGGACGGCGTCCTCTGGGGCTGGGGAAAAAACGAGTCCCATCAGCTGTCCAACGACAAGGATAAGTATTATCCCTCCCCGATCCGGGTGGATATCGGGGAAATCCGGCCGATGCTGATCGACGCCGGCGGCGAGACCATTAGCGTGGTCGATACTGACGGCCGGCTGTGGATGTGGGGCAGGAACGACGTGCAGCAAATCGGCGTGGACACAGGCGGCAAACCGGTCCTGGAGCCGAGGCTGTTTGAGGAGCTGCCCGCCCCGGTCACCTTTGTGGACAGCTATAATTCCCAGACCTACGTCATTCTCTCAGACGGCTCGCTGTGGGGCTGGGGCAACAACCGCTCCGGCCAGCTTGGCCTGGGCAAAAAGACGACCGGCTCCCCGGTGAGCCAGATCTGGCCCTCCGACGTGATTTATGTGACCAGCTTTGACGTGAGCATGAACTGCGTGCTCTCTGACGGCACGGTGCTGGCCTGCGGCAGCAACAAGTTCGGCCAGTTCGGCAACGGCCAGGTCACGGATTTCCATATCCCGCAGATTCAGCCGAACGGCATGGATCTGATCTCCGGCGCGGAGTAGCGGCCTCCGCGCGGCCCAGCTCGTTTGACAACCTTTTTTGATGGTGGTAGAATAAGATACTTTTATCGGGAGGACGATGCGCTATGCTCAGACAGCTGTCCGTATTTATTGAAAACAACCAGGGCTCCCTGGCTGACCTGACCTTCGCGCTCGAGCGGAAGGACATCATCATACACTCCCTGGCGTTGGCGGACGCGTCCAGGTTCGGCGTGGTCCGCGCCATCGTCAGCCAGCCGGACCAGGCGCTGAGCGCGCTGCAGGAAGCGGGCTATTCCGGCTGCCTGACCCAGGTGGTCGGCGTCAGCGCGCCCGATGAGAGCGCCGGCCTGTCCGCTGCGCTGAAGTCGCTGAGCGAGCATGCGATCGATATCGAATACCTGTATATGCTGAAAACCAGGGAGGGCGTCCGTACGCTGGTCATGGGCGTGGGCGACGCCGCCCGTACCGAATCGGTGCTGGCCGATGCGGGATACGCCCTCGTCCGGGAGGATGACCTCGACTGAAGGGGAGACTGAGTCATGTCAAATCCAGGAACAAAAAAAACACAGAAAAAAAACACGATCAAGCCGATCGCCAAACCGTACCTGAAGGGCACGGTGTTCAGTCGCCAGACGGTGCTGCGGGGGCTGAAGCTGATCGTTTATCCCGTGATTTTTATTCTGATCAACCTGTTCGTCGGCGCGGCGTTCTCGTTCGAGCAGAGCCTGGCGCTGCGGATCCTCGCGAACGCGCTGCTGATCGGCTTCTGCGGGGTACTGCTGTATACCAACGGGCAAAACACAGGCTACGGCGATATTTCACTGGCGGAAATCATGTACAATCACCGGCAGGCGGGCAAGCCGGTTTCTCAGAGCGACATTGACCGCTGCTATCATCCGCTCAAGGGCTTTGCGATTGCGCTGGTCGGGTTCCTGCCGGTGCTCATTCTGTCGACGGTGTACGCGCTGACGGTGGAACGGCAGGCCTTTTCGCTGCCAACGCTGCCCGCGTGGGTCAGCAATTATTCCGGTCAGGAAGATTTTATCCTGCCGCTCAAGTATTACGAGGCGGACACCACGGTGACGGCCGGGCAGATCCTGCGCGTTGTCATGCGGCTGCTGATTTACCCGTACATCAACATCGTCGGCGCTCGCAACGCGGACGGCGCGCTGCTGATGGACCGGCTTTCGCCGCTGACACAGAGCCTGCCTTATCTGATGTACGCGCTGGGTTACCTGCGCGGTCGGCACAGCCGCGCCATGATGCATGGCAGCATGGCCGCTGCGGACAGGAAAAAGCGCCGCAAGGCCAACCGCCGCGCGCCGAAACAGAAGACCAAGACGGAACTGGTCTGACATGCGCGTCATCGCCGGCAAATATGGGTCGCGTCCGCTGCGCGCTCCCAGGGGGATGACCACCCGGCCCACGCTGGACCAGACCCGCGAAGCACTGTTCAATATGCTGCAGGGACGGACGGAGGCGGCGCGCTTCCTGGACCTGTATGCCGGCACCGGCGCCGTGGCGCTGGAGGCGCTGAGCCGCGGCGCTCAGCGCGCCGTGCTCTGCGACCAGTCGCGGGCGGCGTGCGCGTGCATCCGGGAAAACATCCGCAGCCTCGGCTGTGAAGCGCAGGCCCGGCTGCTGGAAATGCCGGATATCCGCGCCATCGCGCTGCTGGCGAGGGAGGGCATGCGGTTTGACCTGGTCTATCTGGATCCGCCTTATGCGATGAATCTCACGCAGGCCATGACGCTGATCGTCCGGTCAGACCTGCTCGCGCCCGGCGCGCTGCTGATCACCGAAACCGACGCGACGAGCGCGCCGGCGGCGCCGGATGGCCTCAGGCAAATTCGCCGCAAGGTGTACCGCGATACCGCGCTGACTTTTTTTGAAGCGGAGGAACGCTGATGTCGGTCGTTTGCTTATACGCCGGAAGCTTTGATCCGGTGACCAACGGGCATCTGAGCCTGATCCGCCGCGCGTCGGAACAGTTTGACCGCGTTTATGTCGCGGTGATGGAAAACGCGAAAAAGCAGGGCACTTTTTCCGTGGGAGAGCGGCTGAGAATGCTGGATACCGTGTGCGCCCCATACGCCAATGTGCGCGTGATGGCGGGCGACGGCCTGACCAGCGCGCTGGCCAGGCAGCTCGGCGCCGGGGTGCTGCTGCGCGGTCTTCGCGGCCTGAGCGATCTGGAATCGGAGCTGATCATGGCCAAGGTCAACCGGCGCCTGAATCCGGCGCTGGAAACGGTTTTCCTGCCGACGGAGGAGGGACTGGAGACCGTCAGCTCGAGCCTGGTGCGGGAACTGGCCGCGCTGGGCGGGAATATTGATTTTTTTGTTCCTCCGGAGGTGAGGGACATGATCATTGCACACTATCAACAAGGAGGGCAGGACGATGGCTGACAGCAGAATGCGAGTGTTCGACTATGTGGACCAGATCAACGACCTGATCGAGAAGGCGGGCAAGGTGCCGCTGTCCAACCGGATCATGCTGGACAAGCAGGACCTGAAACAGATGGTACAGCGGATCGAATCGAGCATCGACCCGGACGTCCGTCGGGCCAAGGAAATCCTTGCCCAGTACGACCAGCTGATCCAGCAGGCCAATCATCAGGCGGAGCAGGTGACCGACGAGGCCAATGAGCACGCGCGCCAGACGGTTGAGGACGCCGGCAAGCGCGCGCAGGCGACCCTTCAGGAGGCGCAGGCCCGCGCGGCCGAAATGTCCCGCGACGCGGCCGACAAGGCCAACGCTATGGTCGCGGACGCGCAGGCGCGCGCCGCCGCGATGATCGCCGACGCGCAGGCGCGCGCTGAGCGCCTGGTCGCGGAAAACGCGGTCACCCAGCGCGCGAACGCGGAAGCGGCGCAGCTGATGCAGCGCACACAGATGGAGTGCGACCAGTACCGCCAGAATATGGAGGCCGGCGTCCAGCAGGCGCTCGAACGCGCTGACGCCATGCTCAGCGGTCAGCTCGACCAGCTCCGCCGCTTGCGCCAGTCCTTCGATACGCGCCAAAGCGACCTGGTGGATGAGCTGTGAGCTGATTCTGTGGATCATGCTGCCATAGCGGAAAACCAAAGAAGCGCCTTCAGCCGGCGCTTTTTAACATGATCAAAAATCGTGCGGTTTCAAAGCGTAAATGCTGCGATCCCGGTCATTCTGCATAGTATTTTAATGAGTTAACATCAAGCATGCAATTGATTTTTTTTCAAAAGATGCAATAAAATCCCTATCTGTGACGTCTGTATTTGTGTAAGCACATTTTGCTTCGGCAAATCAATTTCAGAAGACCCACACAGGAGGTGTCCGCCATGTCTGAAACGATCACCACTCCGCATCCATCCGACAGTGACATTGAATCGGTGACGCCTGCTCACCAGTTCCACCCCCACGAGCAATTCAATGCTTTGCCCGGCAAAGAAGTCCCTTTCCGGCGCACAGCCTTCAGTAAAACCTATGACCTGGGCAGCGGGCGGTTTCAGGCGGTGCTCTATCCGGAACCGGTGCACTGTCTGGGCGGAAAGGGAGAATGGCTCGATATCGACCACACCCTGGTCGAGAAGGACGGCGTTCTGCTGGATGAATCCCCGGATCTGCAGGTCACCTTCTGCCCAGGTGGGGAGGTTTCGCTGACCAGGGACGGGCATACGATGTCCTGGACCATGCGGGATGCGGAGCGCGTCGCCCCGAAGCAAATCCATGAAGAGTGCCAGCGTTATCCCCGCCAGGACGAGACGAAGGCTCTGTCCGCGCTGGTGGAGTATGCGGACCTTTATCCGGGGATCGACCTCACCTGCCGGGTGAGCGGCGGGACGTTCAAGGACCGGCTGGTGTTCCGGACGCCGGACAGCGTCCGGCCCGTCACCTGGGCAATCAAAGCGCCGGGACTGAAGCCCGAACCGCAAAAGGACGGGGCGGTCCGGTTCATCGCCGGGGATGAAACGGTCTTCACGCTGGAGCCCCCGGCCGTGCTGAACACAGATGAAGCGCCGGTTGCGGACAGCGTGGCGGCGACGTTTGAAGCGCTGGACGCGGAGACATATGCCTGGACCGTGATACTGCCGCCGGAGCTTGTGAAGGAAGCGGCGGAGTCCAAACCACCAGTATCCCCGGACGATCCGCCCACCGTCTGTTTCCCGTTGACGTTGGATCCCGTGGTGAAAACGTCCACGACGGGGTCCTCGGTGTCCATGGCCTATACGCAGTCGAACGAACCGGACACTGCGCATCCGGCCGGCGCGAATGGGCTCGTTTGTACGGATACCTCCACGTATGGCACCTGCCATACCTATGTGAAGTTTGACGACGCGGCGCTTCCGGCGATTGACGCGTCCTATTATGTGACGCATGCGGAGATCACCTTCACCCGGGATACGGGCAACGCCTGCTTCATGAACGTCCGTGAAGTGACTGCTGCCTGGTCCGCGTCTT
>CAMNEH010000046.1 GCA_946536315.1 uncultured Clostridia bacterium | reverse complement strand
ACCAAGCGTGTAGTGGACTTTCACCACCAAGCTATTGCCCATGGCGGGCGTACAAGCAAAAGCTGCTGCGCCTTGCTGCGCAGCAGCCCTATTGTTTTAACCTGTCTCATTGCAGCAGCGCGTATCGCTGCTTCAGCCGCAGGATGCGGCGGACGCTCTCGTCGATGCGCGCCTCGGACAGCCGGCCGCTTTTGAGCGCGTTCATCACGCCCTCATAGGCGTTGGTAAAATTGTACGGCAGCAGCAGCATATCGCACCCCGCCTCGATGGCGCGCACGCTCGCTTCGCCGGAGCCATACAGATTCCTGACCGCCTTCATTTCCAGCGCGTCCGTGATCACGACGCCGTCGTAGCCCAGCTCCCCGCGCAGCAGGCCGGTCACGATCGCGCGCGAGAAGCACGCCGGGGCGTCCGGATCCAGGTTGAGCGCCGTCTGGTGGGAAATCATCACCATGTCGACGTTTTCCCGCATCGCCGCGATGAAGGGCAGCCAGTCTTTGACGCGCGCCTCCTCCACCGTCAGCGTGGACGTGCCCATGCCCAGGTGCGTATTGCCCGATACCGGTCCGTGGCCCGGGAAATGCTTGGCGACGGACATCACGCCCTGGCCGTGCAGCCCCCGTATGAAGGCCGCGGCCATCTCCGCCGCCGTCGTGGCGCTGTCGCTGTAGGCGCGCGCGCCGATCTCCGCGTTTCTGACATCCGAGCGCACGTCGGCCACGGGCGCGAAATCCAGGTTAAAGCCATAGCCGCTCAGATACCCGCCAATGACGGTCCCCGAGGCCTCCGCGCGGGCGCTGTCTCCCGTCTGTCCGATGTCAAACGCGACGGGCTGTCGATCCTTTCGCTTCAGCTTGTTCGCGACCCTGGACACCCCGCCGCCCTCCTCGTCCACGCCGATCAGCAGCCCGACGCCGCTGGACGACAGGGCGTGCGACTGCATATCCGCGTTCAGTTCGGTGAGCTTTGCCCCGCTTTGCATGTTTCCGCCGAACAGGATCACCCCGCCCACCGGAAAGCGGGTGAGCGCCGCGCGCAGCTTTGCGCTCTTCGCGCGGACCTGCTTCAGCCGGGAAAACTGCTCCGGCCGGACGAAGAACAACTGGCACACTTTTTCGTGCAGGCTCATCTGCGCCAGCTTCGCGTCCAGCGTCTCCGCGGCGGTCGCTTCATCCGACGCTCTTGCCGTCGGCATCGCCGGCTGCGGCATCACCGCCAGCAGCATCGCCGCCAGCAGCGCGGCTGCGAGCCGCCTGGTAAACCGGCAAAGGGAAGCCGACCCGTCCAACAGCGCGTTTCCCGTCATACCGGCGCTCATGCCTCAGGGCCGAAGGGATAGGACGTATGGATGATGGAAATCACCATGCCGTCCGCAAACTGCAGCATGGTATTGTACTGGTTCAGCTCGGCGTCACCCAGCCAGTTGATAAAGCTGTACGCGTCGTAAATGCTGGCGTCGCCGTCCCCGCCGATCCAGGTAAAAGCGAAGGCGTCCGCCAGGGGCAGCAGGACCTTCCAGTCGGCGATATGCGTGCAGGGTACCCAGTCGTTGACCAGCGCGGTGTAAAAGGTATCGGAGGCCGGATTGAACACGATGTACCCCTCAAAGTCCTCCCGTGGGACGATTTCGATCGCGCCGTCCTCATGGGGAACGACGGACGACACCGTATACACCTGCCCGTTCACGCGCACCTGACGGCCTTCGCCCAGGCCCGCGATGTCCGCCGCGGGGTACAAATCCTGCAGGTAGAGCCGGGCGGTAAAGAAGCCGCCATTCTCCACCCTGTCCACATCCGTGATCGCGGCCCAGTAAATGCCGCTGTCCGTGTCGACCTCCCTGCCGGACATGTTCACCGGCTCGACCGGCGCGGCCGTCGCCGCTTCGTCTGTCGTAGCGTAATAGCGCACTGCCGCGTCGAGGGCGTCCATGGCGCTTTGGTCATCGCCGTCCACAAACTTCGCGGAGTATTCGACGTCGCCGTCCTCCCGGACCTCAATCAGCTGCAGCAGGCAGACGGTCGTATCGCCGACTTTGTACAAATAGCGCGCGCCCAGAAGGGTTTTGCCGCCGATCTCCCAGTTTTTCGCCGGGTTCATGCCGATCATGCGGTCGCCGTACTGGTTCTCCATATATTCGCGGTATACGTTGTTCAGATAGTTGGTCGGATTGCTGAACTTCATTTCCGCCGGCCGGCGGGACACGATCACGTACGGGATGTAGCCGGGATGCTCCGCGAAGATTTGCAGCCCCGTGCCCTGGGTGTACTGCGCGGTACAGCCCGCGGGCATCCTGGTGGTGAATTGCTCCTCCGTACATGTGGCCGCGGACAGCCCGCTTTCCGCCGACGCCCCCGTCAGAAAGCAGAGGACCGCCGCCAGTGCCAGGATCATGCTCAGACGCTTCATCTGTTTGCCCCTCCTTATCACTTTTCTTGCTGACCGGTCAGCACAATCATATCATACTCCGCCCGTTGTGTCCAGTGTTCCGGGAATCCAGGTTGACAAACCGACGGCTCCGGCGGTATCATGGGACGAAACGAATGGCAGGAGGGAATCAATCATGCTGATCTGTGATACCCATTGCGATACGCTGCACAAGCTGAACGCGCACCCCGGGCAGCCGCTGGACGTGACCATGGAGCGGCTGCGTTCCGGCGGCGTCAGCCTTCAGACCCTGGCCCTCTTTGTGGGCCGCGACCCGAGCCCGGACGCTGTGCAAAAGCACTTCGACGGGATGCTGCGGCACTTTGAGCGCCTGAAGGGCGAGGGCTGGACGCAGGTGGACGACCCGCGCGACGCTGTCGAGGGACAGGTGCGGTTCATGCTGTCCATCGAGGGCTGCGAAATCCTCGGGCGCAGCGTCGAACGCGTTGCGGAATGGCGCGCGCGCGGCGTGCGCATGGCCGCCATCACCTGGAACTATGTCAACGCCCTGGGCACCCCGGCCAAGGAGAACGCGAAGGACGGCCTGACGCCCTTCGGACGGCAGGCGGTGCGCGAGATGGCGAGGCTCGGCATCGCGCCGGACACCTCACACCTGAACGAGCGCGGGTTTTACGACATCCTGGACATGGGCATCGCGCCGGTCGCTTCGCATTCCTGCTGCCGGGCGCTGTGCGGACACTTCCGTAACCTGACGGACGACCAGCTGAAGGCGCTGTTCGAAGCTGGCGGCTACGTCGGGCTCAACTTTTACCCGGCCTTCCTGAGCGACGACGGGCGCTGCACGCTGGACACGCTCGCCGACCACCTGCTGCACATGCTGGAGCTGGGTGGCGAGGGGATGATCGGCTTCGGCTCGGACTTCGACGGCATTGAGGAAAAGGTGCCGGGGCTGGAACATCCGGCGCACCTGCCCGCGCTGTTTGAAACGCTGGCGCGCCGCGGCATCACCGGCGCGACGCTCGAGGGTATCGCCGGTCAGAACCTGCTCAGGTACTACGACCGGCTGGACCCGCGGTGACGGCGCCATGTCCCGTTTCGTACTGAAAGCGCCCTACCAGGCCTCCGGCGACCAGCCCCAGGCCATTGACGCGCTGGCTGAGGGCGTGCTGCGCGGCGACCCGGCGCAGGTGCTGCTGGGCGTGACCGGCTCCGGCAAGACCTTTACCATGGCGTCGGTCATCGAGCGCGTTCAGCGCCCGACGCTGGTCATCGCGCACAACAAGACGCTCGCCGCCCAGCTGTGCGGCGAATTCAAGGCCTTCTTCCCCGACAGCGCGGTGGAATACTTCGTCAGCTATTACGACTATTACCAGCCGGAGGCCTACATTGCCTCCAGCGACACCTATATCGAAAAGGACGCCTCCATCAACGACGAGATCGACCGCCTGCGCCACAGCGCGACCGCCGCGCTGAAGGAGCGGGACGACGTGATCATCGTCGCCTCGGTGAGCTGCATTTACTCCATGGGCGACCCGTCCGAATACGAGGGACAGATGATCTCCCTGCGCCCGGGCATGGCCATGAGCCGCGACGCGCTGCTGCGCCGGCTGGTGGAAATCCAGTACACGCGCAATGATATCGGCTTCTCCCGCGGCGACTTCCGCGTGCGCGGCGACACCGTGGAGATCATGCCCGCGGCCGAGTTCGAGAATGGCGTACGCGTGGAATTTTTCGGCGACGAGATCGACCGGATCACGGAGTTCGCTGCGACGACGGGGCACGCCCTGCACACGGTGCAGCACAAGGGCATTTTCCCCGCCACGCATTACGCGACCAGCGTCGCCGGCCGCGACGAAGCGCTCAGTCAGATCGAGCGCGACATGGAGCAGCGCGTGCGCGAATTCAAGGCGGCGGACCAGCTGCTGGAAGCCCAGCGCATCGAGCAGCGCACGCGCTATGACATCGAAATGCTCCGCGAGGTGGGCATGTGCGCGGGCATCGAGAACTACAGCCGTTACTTCGACGGCCGGAAACCCGGCGACGCGCCGTACACGCTGCTGGACTACTTCCCCAAGGGCTTCCTGACGCTGATCGACGAGAGTCACGTGACCGTGCCGCAGATCCGCGGCATGTACGCCGGTGACCGCGCGCGCAAGGAATCGCTGGTCAACTACGGGTTCCGCCTGCCCTCCGCCTTCGACAACCGTCCCCTGCGCTTCGAGGAGTTCGAGCAGCGCATCGGGCAGGTGATCTACGTGTCCGCGACGCCGGCGGAGTTCGAGCGCAGCCAGGCGACGCAGGTGGTGGAGCAGATCATCCGCCCGACCGGCCTGCTGGACCCGAAGCTGATCCTCCGCCCCGCGACCGGGCAGGTCGACGACCTGGTTGGCGAAATCAACGCGACCATCGCGAAGGGCTACCGTGTGCTGGCCACCACGCTGACCAAGAAAAACGCCGAAAGCCTGACCGACTACCTGCGCGGGCTGAACTTCCGGGTACGCTACCTGCACTCTGACATCGAGACCATGGAGCGCAGCAAGCTGATCCGCGACCTGCGCACCGGCCAGTTCGACGTGCTGGTGGGCATTAACCTGCTGCGCGAGGGGCTGGACCTGCCGGAGGTCGGCCTGGTCGCCATTCTGGACGCGGATAAGGAGGGCTTCCTGCGCAGCCAGACCAGCATGATCCAGACCATCGGCCGCGCCGCGCGCAACGTGGACGGGCGCGTGATCCTGTACGCGGACACGATGACGGACAGCCTGGTCAACGCCATGGCCGAGACCAACCGCCGCCGCGCTATTCAGCAGGCCTATAACGAGGCGCACGGCATCACGCCGGAGAGCGTGCACACGGCGGTCAAGGCGCTGCTGGAAATCACGGACAAGGTATCCGGCGGCCTGCCCGACGACCTGACAGAGGACGAAAAGCAGCAGATGATTCAGCAGCTTGAGGATAAAATGCTCGCCGCCGCCGGCGAGCTGGACTTCGAAAAGGCCGCCAAGCTGCGCGACGAGCTGTTCGCGCTGCGCGGCGACAAACCCGCTGACAAGCCGCAGATGAAGCGGCGCAGAAACAAACACCGATAACGGGGAGGAACGACCATGACACATGAGATCTATCTGGCGGGCGGCTGCTTCTGGGGCGCGGAAAAGTATCTGGCCGGCATTCGCGGCGTGCTGCAGACCCGCGTCGGCTATGCCAACGGGCATACGGAGCGCCCCACCTACGAGCAGGTCAAGCACGAGCACACCGGCCACGCCGAAACCGTGCGCGTGACCTTTGACGACGAGCGCCTGCCCCTCAGCACGCTGCTCAGCCTGTTCTACCTCGCGATCGACCCCACCACGGTCGACCGTCAGGGCGGCGACATCGGGCACCAGTACCGCACCGGCATCTACTACACCGACGAGCGCGACGCGCCCGTCATCCGCGCCTCGCTGGACCGCCTGGCGCAGCGCGTCGGTCAGCCGCTGGCCGTCGAGTGTGAACCGCTGGCGCAGTTCTTCGACGCGGAGGAGTATCACCAGGACTACCTGGACAAGAACCCCGGCGGCTACTGCCACGTCCCCCTCGCCCAGCTCCGCTGGATCAAAACCGTCGACCCCGAAACATGGACAGAGGACAGTCCCGCGCCGCACTTCGAACACTGAAAGGAGCGTTGTCATGGCCTTTTTGCAGATTCAGTTTTTCTCCACCGCGCTGAATGTCGCATCCTCCGTCAATGTCATCCTGCCGGAGGCCCGTCAGGGCATCGGCGTGACCGCGTCCGACGGGGACGCGCTGCCCAAGGTGCTGTACCTGCTGCACGGCTACAGCGACGACCACACCATCTGGATGCGCCGGACGTCCGTGGAGCGCTATGCGGCCGCGCATCACCTGGCCGTAATCATGCCTGCCGTCAACCACAGCTTTTACTGCAACGAGGTCTATGGCGAGCGCTACTGGGACTATGTGAGCGAGGAACTGCCGCAGATCATGCACCGCTTCCTGCGCCTGAGCGACAAGCCGGAGGATACCTATGTCGCCGGCCTGAGCATGGGCGGCTACGGCGCGATGCGGCTGGCCCTGACCTATCCGGAGCGCTTCGCCGCCGCGGCCAGCTTTTCCGGCGCGGTGAACGCCATCCGCGAGCTGGAGCACCTGCCCGAAATCCGCAGGAAAAACTGGGAGCGCATCCTCGGCGACCTCAGCCAAGTCAGGGACAGCGAGGTGGACCTGATGCACCTGCTGCAGCAAAACGCCGCCGCCCCCCATCGCCCGCGCCTGTATGTCAGCTGCGGGACCGCGGACTTCCTGTACGGCCAGCACCAGGCCTTCGTGCCCGCGCTGCGTCAGGCCGGCTGGGACGTGACCGCCTATGAAAAGCCCGACACCGGCCATGAATGGGCCTTCTGGGACGAGCAGATCCGCGCGTTCATCGACTTCATCTACGAATAACGGACAAAACCCCCCGCCGAGCGCCCGGCGGGGGGAAACTTTTGGAGGAAGTTTTGACAAAGGAGGCTGGAGACGACCGCCCGATGTGGAGAAGCATCGGGACTTTTTGGTGGTTAAGGAGCTTTAACCACGCACATCATACCAGACCGCAGCCGTTTTGTCAAGCATAAAAATCGCATCATTTTCTGCTGAATCGGGAAATGGGGCATCAACCTGAAAACGCACGGGATCCCGCGAATCAGAAGGTCGGCTCAGATTCCTCCTCCGGCGCCTCGTAGAGCGCCGCGCCAACGATGGCGTCGCCCCAGGTGACGGTTTCGACAATCTGGAAGTCGTGCAGGTCCGCGGTGAAGAAATCGAAGTAGATATTGCTGTAAAACGGGAGCATAGGCAGCGTCTGATTGAAGCGGGCCTGAAATTTCAGCCACTTCTGGAGGTATTCCAGCACCGCGCCGGGCTCGGTGCGGCGCAGGTCCTCGGCCAGGCGGTACAGCTCCGCGTCCGTATGGTTGGTGTAGGACCAGTTGGCTTCGCCCTCGGCGTTGAGCACAAAGTTGACGGACGGATCAAAGACGATATCAAAATTGGTGGCGAGATAGATCATGTCCTCGTCGCGCGGGCCCTGCTTGTACCAGCGGGTGAGCAGCTCGCCCATCGGCACAGCCTCCATATGCAGCCGGATACCGACCTTTTCCAGGTTCGGGACCAGTCGCCGTTCAAAGATCTCGTTAATATTGTTGCCCTGCGGATAAATCATGCGCAGGTCGAGGGTCACCGTCTGCCCGTCGATGACCTTTTCGCGCACGCCGTCCGCGTTCAGCGTCCAGCCGTCCCGGTCCAGCAGCGCGTTCGCCGTTTCCGTATTCTCGGTATACACGGTCAGCTCGTCGAAGGAGAGCGCTTCCCATGCGGGCAGCGCCGCTTCATACGCCGCGACCGCCTCAGCGTCCTCCGGGCCAGGCTCGGGCGGGGTGATGGTGCCCATGACGGCCCCATACATCCATTGGCCGATGCCATAGAATCCGTCCACCCGGATGCCGTAATTGCCGGTATAGTCCGCCATCACCGCGTCGCGGTCCACACACCAGGCGATGGCCTGGCGCACGGCCTCGGACGCCACGGCGGGCTTTTCGCACGCGAAGCTGATGTAGCTGAGCCCCACGCGCGGATAGTTGCTCATGTCAAAGCGGCCGCCGGCCATCAGGTCCATGCCGCGCTGAATGCTGTCCGCACGGGTCACCTTATCCAGCAGGCCGAACGTTCCTTCGGCCAGACGGTCCATCATGTCGGCGTTATCCGCCAGGGTGTAGGTGAGGCGCTCGATCACCGGCTGCACGCCCTGGGGGTTGCCCTTATAGTACGGGTTCCGCGTGAATTCCGCCGTCACGCCGTCCCACGAATCGATGATATAGGGTCCGGAGACGACCGCTGGATGCGACTGGTAGCCCGTGGCCGGGTCCAGGATGGTGCGCCGCAGCGTCTCCGCGCTCAGCGTACCCGATAGATAGACGCCCGCGCCATCGTCCAGCACGCGCAGTCCCGGCGCGATCACGTCGATGGGATAGGGGTTGCAGGACAGCAGGCCCATTTCATAGAAGAAGGGCAGGCATTCGTGGTTCAGCGTGACCGTGAGCAGGCTGTCCGCCAGGACATGTACGCCGGCCAGCGCAGGGGACTCGCCCTCCATATACGCCTCATACCCCAGCAGGTGCTCGTACCGCGCGGGAAGGCCGCCGATTTCGGCGATGGCGGGCGACATGGTCAGCAGCCAGGTGAACGCGTAGTCCCACGCGGTGATCCGCGAACCGTCGGAGTAGTACAGGTCGCTTTGCAGTGACAGCAGGTAGATGTGGTTGCCCTGCTCGTCCTGCATCAGGGTGACCCCGCTGACGACGGTCGGATCCGTGGTGAACATGCCGTTGCCGCCGTCCCAGTAGATCAGGTTATAGCCGTGCAGCAGGTCGCGCACGTCGATATCGCTGGTCGCGTTGCCCCACAGCGCCGTAAAAAATTCTCCCCGCATCGGTGTGGGATTGCCTACGGTCAGGTGATCATACACCACCGCGCCGTCCGGGATGCGCGGCGCTTCAGCCGCCTCATCTTCCGTGAAGCTCAGCTCCTCCGCGCAGGCGAGCGGCGGCATAAGCGCGAGCAGGCAGGCCAGCAACAGCGCGAAAACGTTTTTCATTCCTGAATCAGTCCTTTCTGTCTGTCCGGTCACGCCGGACAGTCAGGTCACTCCAGACAGTCACCCACGTTGATATAGACCTGTCCGAGGCCCAACGGGGTATCATATTCGTCAATGATCAGGTTGTCCGGGATGTAATAGACATACTCGACGATATCGCGCTCAGGCTGCACGCCGGAAACGCGCGCCCGGGTACGGCGGTAGCCGGGGATGTTCGGGGACGCGATGTTATAGCTTTCTCCGGCGATATGCGTTTCGACCACGGTGGGCGCGGCGGTCACATTTGTATTCCAGTACAGGTAGATGACTGTAACGGTATACGGCCGGCCGGTGAAGGTGTTGAAGAAGGTCTGGCCGCCTGTGTAGGTGGGGGTGGCTGTGATGGTGCCGTCGCCGTTGTCCCGCAGCGCGACGCTGACGCGCAGGGTATGCGTGTCATAGGCGATGTTGGGCTGCTGGTCGTTCAGTTCCACAATGGTGTAAAGGATCGGCGACCGCGCGAGGTCCGCCTGCGTATAGGTGATCGGCGCAAAGGTGACCGCGCCGTTGGCAGCGTTGACCGCGCGCTGCAGGCGGCTGCCGTTCGCGTCGCGAAGCGCGAAGGCGAAGCGTCCGGCCGTCAGGTCGGCGCCGGTCAGCGCCTTCATGGCGGTCAGCGTCACCTGGCCCGTCGCGGCGTAGCGGTTGACGAACGCCGTCTTCCCGCTGAGGAAGGTCTGCTCCGCGGTGATTTTGCCCTTTGTATCGTCAGTCAGGGTGACCTGCACGTCCACGGGTTCGGCGTCGTACGCATACCCTGAGGCCGCCGCGCCGGCCGGCGCGACCTCGGTGATGCGGTAAGTATACCTGCCCTGGTGCGTTTCCGGATCCACGTCCGCCTCGGTATACAGCAGCGGTCGGAACGCCACCCGCCCGGCCGCGGTATTGGTGGCCGTGTCCAGCACATTGCCCGCCGCGTCGGTCAGCCGGAAGGTAAACTGTCCCGCCGTCAGCGCGCGGCCCTCGAGCGTCTTGGTCACATTCAGCGCAATACTGCCGCGCGCCGTGTAGCGGTTGGTCAGGCTCGCGCCGCCCGCCTGCCCGTCGTAATTGGTATAAGCGGGCGTCAGCGACAGTGTGCCGTCGCCGTTATCCGACACAGTGACCGTGACGGTCGCCGTCAACGCGTTGGTGACGCCCTGCACGGTGGTCTGGGTATCCTCGCGCACCGTATAGGTGTAGGTTTCACCGATATCATCCACGTTATACACGATGGGGCCGAATTCAAACGCGTATTCCGCGCCGGATTCCGGCTGTATGGTGATTTCTGTCTCCTCCGGCATCGGCACGCCGGTGGTGCTGCCGCTCAGGCTGAAGCGCCAGCTGTCGCCAGGCTGGAAGACGCGCCCGGTCAGGCGCTTGGTCACGGGGATGGACAGCTCGCCCTCCGCCTGGTAATTGTTGCTGAACACACGGCTGCGCTCGCCGTCCAGGTAGACCGCCATCGCGGTCATGCTGCCGTCGCCGTTGTCCCTGACGCTGACCAGGATGCGCAGGACATGTGTATCGTACACCAGCCCGTTCACAGTATACTGGGTGTCATAGTTCGCTTCCGGCGGCAGATCCTCGGCGATGTAGTACATATAGTTGCCCGGCTCGGTGAACGTGATTTCAGCGAACGCAAACGCGGTATCCCGCGTCACGGTGATTTTCGTCGCATTGGCCGCGGACGTATTCACCGGCGCGCCGTCCTCAGGGATCAGCGAGAACGTAAAGCTTTCCCCATCCTTCCAGGGCCGGCCCGTCAGCTGCTTGTACGCGCCGAGGATGACCTGGTTGGATTCCGTCGCGTACTCGTTCAGGAAGAACACCGGGGTGTTCCCCGCGTCGATCTGGCCGGACATGACCATCGGCGTGCCGTCCAGCTTTTCATTATAGCCAGGCTCCGGATCCTCGGTGACGGTATAATCCGCGCCGATGGGCAGCCCGGTCAAGGTAACGCTTTCGCCGTTTTCCAGGTCAAAGGTCAGGGTTTGGCCATCCGCGGTCTGCACGCCTTCCGGCCACTGTGAAGCGTCCGCGGGCTGCGACAGCGTCATATTGAAATGGAACTGTTTCCCCTTAAAGACAAATTTGTCCGATGGCGCGGCCACGATCTTGCTGACGGTCACGCTGCCGGTGCGGCGGCGGTTGGTGTAGGTAACGGTCTCCAGCTTTTCGTTGCCCAGGTGGAAGAACTGCGCCACCTTGAGCACGCCGTCCTCGCGGAATACGGTCACACGCAGCTCATATTCGGTGGTCTCATACTCCATGCCGGGGCCGCGCTGTCCGGCCGCCGGGATGACCTGCGATACCGTGTAGCTGAACACCCCGACGTTGTCGTATGTCATGACGATCGGGACCGTGCCCTGGGTGGTGACCGGCGCGGACACCCATACGCCGCCCGCGCCGCCCTCCGGCAGCGGATACACGGGGTCCGCCGCGACCAGCCGGACTGCGTATTCCTCTGCCTCCACCGGCGGCACGCCATCCATGGCGATGGTGACCTCCAGCCTTGCAGCGGCGCGGTCGGCCTGCCATGTCTCTGCGCCCGCTGAGACCGCGCTCAGCAGCAGCAGGGCGATGATCAGGTTCAGCAGCCATTTCCGCATTTGCCTCATCACGGTACCCCCTTGGTCATTGAAAAAGCTCTCAGCATTGCCCTTGCGGACAAGCGTCATCTATCTGTGCCTGCCCCTGCCGGTCACTCAGGATCGATCAGGGTGATCAGGATCGTACGTGCGTCCGTAAATTCGTCCGAGCAGGTGCTCAGCGCCAGGATCCGCGGGCGTTCTCCCGCGTCCAGCTTCGCTTTGAGCGCGGCCAGGCCCCTTTCGCTGACAAACACCGCCTTCTCCTGCACATTGCTCAGGATGTCTCCGGCGCTCATATTGTTCCAGCGCTCGGGGTTAAAGATCGCGTAGTCCGACGCGTTGGTCACCACACAGGAGACCGACTGAAGCGCGTGCTCGCGGTCAGGCAGATACAGCTGCCCGGTCTGATTCTGATTGAAAAAGGTCTCGTCCTTATAGAGGTTGATGTCCCCAAACATGCGGTGCTTGCTCATGTTGTGGCCGTACAGCAGGTTGTACACGTCCAGATAGTATCCGTCGTTGCGGCTGTCCAGGAAAATGCTTCCCGACAGCGCGAAATTGCCGTACACGTCCGTATTGATATAGGAAAAATTGGTTTCGCCCTGCACCAGCGGGTAGTCGATCTCCGTACCGGGCATGGTCACCCAGCCGTTCACGTCCGGGTTGATCGCGCGCAGCTCCTCAAACGGCGCGCCATAGGTGACAAACGTCGCCTCATACGCGGCCTTCGCTTCTTCCGCGGCCTGTGCCGCCGCTTCCGCCTCCGCGGCCTGCTCCGCCGCCAGGCGCGCCGCCTCCGCGGCCTTCTCGGCCTCCTGCGCGGCCTTCGCCTGCGCCGCCATGCGCGCCTTGATCTCCTTCATTTCATCGAACACGGATTCCGCCGCGTGATAGATCTGGTGATTGTCCCACAATGCAAAGCCCGCGTACAGTCCCACCGTCAGCAGCGCCAGCGCGACTACGACGGAAACCAGACCGTTCAGGAATTGCAATGTCGTACGTGCCATGAAAGCTCCTTTCAAGCGTCCCCGGCCGCCAGGATGGCCCGGATCTCGTCGTCGGACGCGTCAAACTGTGTCCTCAGCGTCTGCAGCGCGCGCGCCTGGTCAAACATGCCCAGGAAGAGCCGGTACATCTTCTGCAGCATGGCCTGCCGCTCCTCTGCTCGCCCTGCTTCTATCCCTTCCGCACGGCCTTCTGCGCGGCCTTCTTCTATTCCTTCCGCGCGGCCTTCCGCTCGGCCTTCCGCACGGCCTTCTTCTATTCCTTCCGCGCGGCCTTCTGTGCGCGCTGCCTTTCTTTCATCCGTCATCCATGTCAGAAGCGTCATATACTGCACCTCCAAATCGAGGTTGTTCTTGTGACTGAAAACCGCTTCGTTCAGGTTTTCGGTGTAGCTGTCCTCCGGTGTTCCGCTGTTCATATAATCCAGCAGCGTTTTCAGTTCTTCGGTGATGGTTCCCGTAGTGCCTTTGGTATTCACAAACACGGTGGTCGCGCCGTCGTCCAACGCGATATCCGTCGCCTCCGCACACAGGTTCCTGAACGTGTACACATAGCGGCCGGCGCCAAACGGATCAAACGGACAGATGAAAATCACGATGGAATTCCGCAGCGATTCGTACAGTTCGCCGGAGCGGAGCAGATTCAGGTCGATCAGCCCGTGGTAATACCTGGCGCGCCTGGGCAGGTCGGCGTTCCGGCTGACCTGCATCTCGACATCATAGACTGTGCCGACGCCGTCGTCCACATACACATCCATCCGGATGCCCTTGCTGCCGTACTTCAGTTCAATGATATCTTCCCGCTGCACATACTCGATATGATCAATCCTGATGTTCAGGATGCGCTCGAGGAGCGGCTTGCAGCACGCTTCGTCCTGCATGACCGTCCCGAACATAAAGTTGTCCATAATTGTCAGCTCGCGCAGTGGCTTATACTGTCTCACAGGTCTGCTCCTTCATAGCCGCCCCCTCTCTCCAGGGAGCAGCGGCCACGCTGCTCCCTGGATGGGGGAAAACATTTCAGGCATCACGCCTGAGAGAATGGCTGAGATGGATCAATACTCCTCGCGCTTGCGCAGCCGGAGCGCCACGAAGCCCATCACCGCCAGCGCCATCAGCAGCACATAGGGCAGGGTTTCGAGGGTGATGCCGGTATCAGGCGTCAGCTCACGGTTGTTGGTGAAGGAAGCGGTTTCGGCCTGGTCGGTAATCGTTCCGGTGTCTCCTTCTTTGGTCGGCTCGTCGTATTCTGCGTCCTGAGTTTCAGCGACTACATAGCTCACGTTTTTCGGAATGTTTGCGAACGTGACGGAATCGCCATGCTTCAGCGTGAAGGTTTTGCTGGCGGTGCCATTCGACCAGTCGGCAATCGCAACGTCCGACACCGCTGTCGTCTGCGTATTGTCATCCTTTCCGGTGAAGGTCGCGCTGATTACGCCATTGACCGTATCCTGCTCAGTGCCGGTCGTGCCGGCGGTGAAGGTCACGGTGAAGGTGAAATCCTTCGTCCAGTCGCCCATGTTACCGGTCACCGTTTTGTTCACGGTCAGGCTGCCGGCGGTATAGGTGTTGTCAAACTGATCGATCTTGGTGCCATCTTCCGCCGCCTTATGAACGGCGATACCGGCGATCTTCAGCTTGCCGCTGTCGTTGACGTCCGTGATGACGGTCACGTTCAGATAGAGCGTGTCGGCCAGATACGTCACACCGGCCTTGTTGGTATCAATTTCCTTGATGGTGTAGCTGTACACGCCGGGCAAGTCGTAAGCGGGGAGCGCGACGGTAATATCCGCTTCTTCCGCGCCGGACGCAACACTCACGTCAGCAATCGTGACAGGGTAATCGGTCCGGGTATTATCGGAAGAATTGGTGATCGTCACACCACTGACATCAAACCGAAGCGTATCCGCGGGGTTCACGCCCGTGACGCCTGCCACCGTGTAATTCTTGGTCAGTGTGAAGGTCACCGGGCTGGTGCTGTCGTTCGCTGCGACCATGCCGTTCTTCTGCTCCTCCAGGATATTCGCGTCCGTGGCAGTGGTCGTCACTGTGTCCTGTTCGACGTTGTCGGTTTCGCCGCTCTCCGTATTGCCGGAGTCGGTTTGCGTTTCACCCTGCTGCTGATTGTCAGTGGCAGGCCCTTCCGCCAGCGCCGCGACGCTGACCAACAGCATCATGAGGGCGATCAGGATGGCTAAAAATCTTTTCATCTGTTTTCCTCCATTCGTTATTTATGCCAGCCCGTGATCCGGGCGAACATACGCGAGAGTTTCTTGACGTTTGAGGTCCTGCGCCGGGCGTTTCGCCATATGGCGGACCCGTTTCCGCGCGCCCTTTCCCTACAGCCCCCGTCGTCTCAGGATCGAGATGACCTTGCCCTCGACCGCTTCGTTGGGGATGGGTCCGAAGTCGCGGGAGTCCTCGGTGTTGGTGCGGTAGTCGCCCAGCACGTAAAGCGTGCCGGACTGCACATAGGTGATGTTGATCAGATCACCGCGCGTATACGTGGGGAAGAGGATCTCATCGCTCTCGGTGACGCCGTTGACCGTCACGGAGCCGTTGGTATCGATCTGCACGGTATCGCCGGGGATCGCGACGACGCGGCCGAAATGGCGCTCGCCGTTCATCCGGTAGGCGACGATGTCCCCCGCGGCCAACTTCTGGCCCATCAGGTCAAACGCCGGACGGCGGAAAATGATGCACAGGTCGCCGTCCTTCATGGCCGGGAACATATGCTGGCCCGCGCACTGGCAGATGAGGAACCCGTAGGTCAGCACCAGCCAGACCACCAGCGCCAGCAGCGCGACGCGCGCGAGCAGCTCCACATAGCCGGCGCGCGTGTACGCGCGTTCGCGCCGACGCGCGATGACCTCTTCCGGGCGCGGCTGTTTCGTGTCTATGGCGGATGCCCCCTTTCATACTTCACGTGATGGGTGATCACTCAGCATCACCCCCATTCTTTTGCCCGGCCTGCGCGATCAGCGCGTCGTACCTGGCGCGCTCGGCGATCAGCGCCTGCTTGTATAAATCATTCAGCTCGCCGATCTTCTTCCACACGTCCGTTTCGGACACGCCGCCGAAGACCCGCTTGCGGAACTTCACTCGCCGGAGCCAGTCGGTCACCCGCTGCTCCTGTTCCGGCGGGAGCCTCAGCTCCCCCATGCTCTCACTCATTGAAGCCCCTCCTTTTCCACCGTTCTACGCGGATGATACCATATCGCGGTGTTGCCAGCGGTTACACGCACAATGACATGCCTGCGATATGGATGCTGCCGCCTCACCTGATAACATATCACATTTACCGGCGGCATACAATCAGTCAACGGAAAAATTCATCGAATCGTAACCTTCCTGTCACTGTTCACGGCGTGAACAGCAGCGCCTTCCCCCCCCCGTTCACGCGCGGAGTCGTTTCCGCCTGCGCCGGCCCAGATACAGGCTGAGGCCGGCGATGGGGATCAGGACGAGCAGCAGCAGCAAATAGGGACTGGTGTCGTCCGCGATACCGGTATCGATGGTGATGCTGTACTCATTCCTGAAGGTCACGGTCACGTCCTGCGTCAGCGTAAAGGTGATCACCTTCCGCTGATCCTCCGTGTACTGGTCGCCGCTTTCCGTGATGCCTTCCGTTTCGTTGATCGTCGTGTAATAGCGGTTCGCGCCCTCCTCAATCGTGATGGTCGCGCCGACCGGCAGCTCCGTCACGATGACATGCTCGCCATGCTTGAGGTCGAAGCCGAAGGGATTGTCATTCTCGTCATAAGGATGAGTCTGCGCACCGGTTGCCCCGGCCGCGCCGGACGCGCCGGACGTGTCGGTCTCATCGTCCCCGTCGTCGAAGAACACGTCCTCCGATTCGCCCGTCTCGCCGTCCTTCACCGTAAACCAGAAGGTGAAGTCCTCGCTCCGGTCACCCATGTTGCCGTCGACGATTTTGACTACCTTGACGCGCGCGGTCTTCCGGGTATTGGTGAAGGTGGTGACGGTTCCGGCTTCGGTCACGGTGATATTGCCGGTTTCGCGGCTGTTGCTGCCCGCGGCGCCCGCATCCGTCGCCCAGCTGGTCGTGTAGAAGTCCGTTTCAGCCGGGATCACCTCACTCACCGTGTACGTCACGCCTGTCGGCAGGCCGTTGACGGTGATCTGCTCGCCGTGCTTCAGCGCCACCTCGGCGACGCCGTTGGTGAAGCGGATCGTGCCGGTCTCCGTGTCCTCCCGATCGTCACTCGTCCAGACCGTATCATAAGTCTTGCCCGCCGTTTCCGCTGTCCCGGCGGCCTCTTCCGTCAGGCCGTTCAGCTGGATGCGGAACGTGAACGCCCGATCGTTGTCCTCCGACGAGACGGAATTGACTTCCTTCCTCACCGTCAGCGACCCATGCTTGCGGGTGTTGGTGAAGGTGGTGGTGGTTCCTTCGGCGGCGATTTCCACGTTTTCTGTCGTCAGGCCATTCTCGCCGCTCCGCGTGACCGCGCTCGTTTCGTCTTCTCCCGTGACCGTTTTGTTCTCCGTATTGAAGCCTTCGTCCGCCGTTTCCGTGACCGTATACGTCCAGCCCAGCGGCAGGCCCGTCGCGGTCATCGTTTCGCTGTCCGCCAGCGTCACGCTCGCCGCGCCGTTCGTAAAGGTCATTTCTCCCGCGTCCGCGTTGATGTCCTCATGCCCGTTCAACGTCACCGTGAAGCCGAATTCCTTCGTGTGGTCCGCCGCCGCGTCGGAGACGACCGACTTGGTCAGAGTGATGGACCCGGTCAGGAGGGTGTTGGTGATGGTGCCATTATTCCACGCTTTGTCGTCACTGCTATAGGTCGTTGCGTATCCGTTGACCGCCGATTCGACAACGCTGTAGGTGATTTCTTTGCCTTGACGGTACTTGGGCAAGTTGCTGTACGTAACTACCCATTGATCCAGCGCCGCGCCATCTTCGCCAGCACTGACCACTTCACAGGTGATCGGTTCTTCCACTGTCACAGTAACTGCATCGGTTTCGTCGCCCGTGATGCCGCTCAGCGTCAGCTCGCTCTTGAACGCTTCCGCCGTCAAGCGCAGCCCGTAGATATTGGACTGGTCGTTCCAAGACTTGTTGAATTTGAATGTGGTGGTTTCGGGGGTGTGCTTATTCTCGATCCTCCCCTGATCTGCAGCCGTATCACTGCCTACGATCACATAATCATTCGGGACTGTCTTTTCCTTCACACCGTAAGTAATGGGCAGACCATCAGCGGCGACCGGTAGCTCTTCATATATAATAGTATAAGTGTTTGCCTCACCATTGTCGGTGATGTCTGCGTTTTGATATTGTTCTGCTGCCTGCGCTTGATCTGCCAGCAGTTCAATATTGCTCTTGAACTCGTCTGCCGTCGGACGGATGCCGTCCTGATTGGACGCGTCGTCCCAGACCTTCGTCACGGTAATCGAGGTCGTTTTGACTTCATACTGATTGTTCAGCGTGACCTCGGTGCTGTCGTTGGCCGGAATCGCGCCGCTGGTGGCGGAAGTGGTGCTTTCATCCGAAACAAACGTATAGTATTCGCTGTTCAGCGCATTGGCATTTGTTTCAGTCACCGTGTAGATTTCCCCGGCAGGCAGGTTCTGAATCGTGTAAGCGCCGTCGGTAAAGTCCGCATAGGTGATGGTCAGCTCATTCCTGCTCTGGCCCTCCGCCGCGTCCGGATTGACGTTTGTCCCGGTAACAGTGATGGAAAGATCGTTCTTGGCGTTATCACCGATATTATCGCCGCTCCACGTCTTCCTGATCGTCAGGCTGCCCTGCTCATACTTGTTCTCAAACGCCTGCGTCTGGTCCTTGTTATCTGCGGTCAGCGTGATTGTCGCGCTGCCCGTCGCCGGCGTCATCGTCAGACGGTAGCCTGCGAACTCATTGTTCGACTCCGTCACCGTGTACGTGCCCAGCTTCAGGCCGCTGATCGTGTCGTTGCCCGCCACGATCTGCGCGTACGTCAGCTGTCCCACCTGCTCATTGTTGCTGTCCACCACCGTGAACGTCACGCCGTTTTTCTGCTCGTCCGTCAGCGCGTTGCCTTCGACCGTGAACGTCTTCGTCAGCTTCAGACTGCCCAGGCTGTAATTATTCGTGACCGTGATCTCGCCGCTCATATTCCCGCTGTTCAGCGTTACCGCGTTCCCGATGGTCGTGTCCAGCTTATATCCGCTGACCTCAGCGCCGCTCTCTTCCACGCTGTATGCCGCGTCGATCGGAACATTCGTCAGCGTCTTCACGCCGTTCTCCATATCGCCGTACGTGAACGTCGCGTAGGTCGTTTCGCCCGTCTTCACTGTGA
>CAMNEH010000045.1 GCA_946536315.1 uncultured Clostridia bacterium | reverse complement strand
TCCAGATCCAGCTCATCACCAAGGATCCGGTCGAAGTCATCCGTGCCGGTTTCCGTAAGAGCGACAAACCCTCGAGGAAATCTCAGCTATGTTTAAAGGACAGCCTTACCAGCTGTCCTTTAAACTTATCCGAAGTGCAAACCATCCGCCAATGCTTCCGAGTTCGACACTTCGTAATCTGGTGGGGCTGGCGGGACTCGAACCCGCACGCCTGTTAGGGCAAGGGATTTTCCTGCTGCTCCATGTCGCCATGGCCGCCGGAACGGCGTTGCAGTCTGGACTATGTCTTTGCCTTATCGTTCGACTTAGGCAGCTGGTGTATAGTCTCTACACATTTAGGTGTCGCCACCACTTAGCACGGCGTTGTCTGCCTGAGATGTTCGCCGGTTTAGCCAGCATTCACGCGGGCGGTTTCCCAGCCCGGTGCTCCGGGCGGCCGGGCAAGCGCCCTGCCGCCGTCAAAGTCCCTGGTGTCTGCCATTCCACCACAGCCCCACAGGCAGCAGTATACTACCGGAGGCCCGGAATTGCAAGCAAAAATTGACATCGCCTCAACCATCTTGCGTTTTTACATTCAGTCGTGATATAATACGTTCATCTCAGACATCTGTGCGATGAAACGCAATGGGAGGACATCGAATGAAGCTGATGATTGCGATTGTTCAGGACGAGGACGCGGGGCGCCTGATCGGAGAACTGATGGACCAGAATTTCGGCGTCACCAAGCTGGCCACGACCGGCGGTTTTCTGAAGTCCGGGAACACGACGCTGCTGATCGGCCTGAACGAAGAGCGCTATGACGAATGCCTCAGCCTGATCGAGAAGGTCTGCAAGAGCCGCAAGCAGGTAGCCACCTCGCCTGTGTCCATGAGCAGCGCGTCCTCGGGCATGTATTCGCCCTATCCGATCGAGGTCACTGTGGGCGGCGCGACAGTCTTCGTGCTGTCGGTGGATCAGTTTGTCAAATTCTGAGCCGCGGCTGGCGGACTTTGAGGCCCGCGGCAGCGGCGTCCGGTCCCTGATCGGCGAGCTGCGCCGCGGCGCTTTTCCCGGCGCTGTACTGCTGTGCGGCGGAAGCGGCATGGGGAAAACGGCCCTCAGCCGGCTGCTGGCCGCCGCGTTGCTGTGCGCCGCGCCGGACCCTTCCCAGCGTCCCTGCGGGCAGTGCCGCAGCTGCAAACGCATTCAGGACGGCACGCACCCGGACCTGCTGACCCCCGCCGAGACCAAAAACAAGAGCGTCGGCGTGGACCAGACCCGCGGCATTCTGAGCGCGCTGCAGACCTACGCGCTGGAAAGCGACCGCCGCGTGGTGCTGCTGGACGACGCGGACCGCCTGACGGCCGCCGCGCAGAACAGCCTGCTCAAAAACCTGGAGGATCACCCGCCGGCCACGCACTTCATCCTGACCGCGGCGTCGGAAAGCCGCATCCTGAGCACGATCCGCTCCCGCGTCATCACGATCCGGCTCGCGCCAATGGCGGCGGACGCGCTCAGCGCATGGCTCGCGTCACAGGGGATCGACCGGGCGCAGGCGCGGGAAAGCGCGGAGCTCAGCGAGGGCAGCCCCGGTCAGGCGCTGGCGCTGAACGCCGACGAGGCGGACCGCGCGATGCGGCAGCTCGCGTACGAGACCTTTTTCGCCCTGGCGGAGGAAAAGGACATCCCGGAGATCTGCGCCCGGCTCAAGGACCTGAAGGATGATTTTAACCGTTATCTGGCCGTCGTGGCGCGCGAGCTTCGGCTGTGCATGCGCCACGCGCAGGACGCGGCCGTGCCCTTCCGCTGGCAGGCGGCGCCGCCGCAGGGCGTCGCGCGCGTGCTCGGGCACGTACTGTACGCCGAGCAGCAGCGCGCCGCGAACGTGAACGATCAGGCGGTATTCAACGTACTTTTACAATCGACCCTGGAGGAACTGCAATCATGGCCATCATCGTAGGCGTCCGTTTTCAGAACGCCGGCAAGCTGTATTACTTCGATCCGCTGGACACCGGCGCCGCGGCCGGGGACACCGTCATTGTGGAAACCGCCCGCGGTAAGGAGATGGGCGAGGCGGTCACCGGCCCCACCGAGGTCGCGGACGAGGACATCATTCCCCCGCTGCGCCCGGTCATCCGCGTCGCGACCGCAGAGGATATCGCCCATAAAGAAGAGAACGCCGCGCGGGAGAAGGACGCGTTCGTCATCTGCAAGCAGAAGATCGCGGAGCATCAGCTGCCCATGAAGCTGGTCAGCTGCGAATATACCTTTGACAACGCAAAGCTCCTGTTCTACTTCACGTCCGATTCGCGGGTCGACTTCCGCGCGCTGGTCAAGGACCTGGCCAGCGTGTTCCATGTGCGCATTGAGCTCAGGCAGATCGGCGTCCGCGATGAAGCGCGCATGATGGGCGGGCTGGGCATTTGCGGCCGTCCGCTGTGCTGTTCGCAGTTCCTGGGAGATTTCCATCCCGTGTCCATCAAGATGGCCAAGGAACAGAACCTGTCGCTCAACCCCACCAAGATCAGCGGCGCGTGCGGCCGGCTGATGTGCTGCCTGCAGTACGAAGAGGAGTACTACGAAAAGACGAGCCGCGCCATGCCGCGCGTGGGCAAGATGGTCCATACGCCCGACGGCGACGGCCCGGTGGCCGACGTGAACATTTTGAAGGAAACCGTGCGCGTGCGCCTGTCCAAGGGCAACGATATGACCGAGCTGCGCGACTATCCCGTCAGCCAGGTACAGCGCCTGACCGGCGGCCCGGCGCCGCAGAATGATAAGCCCGCGGAAGCGGAGCAGGACGACAGTCCGGATCCCGAAATCATGCAGGCGCTCCGCGCGTCCGAGATGGACGTACCGGACGAGGACGCGGGCGTGGCCCTTCCCCCGGACGACGCGGAGCAGCCCGCCCCCGAGAAACGCCCGCCCGCGCGCCGGAAGCCGTATCCGCGCGCCGCGCGCCCGTCGCAGCCGCCGGCGGCCGACGGCCGGACGTCGGCCGCTGACAGCCGGACGCCTGGCGCTGCAGAAAGCAGGACGTCGGCTGCGCCGCAGAAGACCGCCGAGCGCCCGCCCCGCCCGGGCCGGCGTCCCTACCGCGCCGCGCCGAAGCCCGCCTCCATTGAAAAGCCCGCACCGGTCGCACCGGCCGCACCGGTCGCACCGGTCGCACCGGCCGCGCCGGCCGCGCCGGCCGCACCGAAGCGCGACCCCTGGCACGTGCCGGACGAATTCAGGCAGAAAACCTGAGACGTTCACGTGTTCCAGCGTACCAGCTGCCACGATTCCTGTGGCGTATGCGAGAACACGCAGACGGCACAGTTGTCCAGCCACACGCGCTGCCGGTCCACCGGGACGCCGAGCGCCGCGGAGAGCATGCCGGTGATGATGCCCTCATGGGTGACCACGGCGACACGCTCACCCTCCCCGTGCGCTTCTGCGAGGCGCGATAAAAAGCCGCGCGCCCGCGCGTGGAGCCCAGTTTGGTTCTCACCGCCGAACGGCGTGAAATCCCGTGTCCGGCGGCATTCAGCTACCGCGCTGCCATACTGGGCTTCACATTCGGCGACCGAACGCCCGGTCAGGCTGCCCACGTTGATTTCCCTCAGGTCCGTGTCCAGAATGAGCGGAACGCCGGGCAGCGCGATCCGCGCTGTTTCGAGCGCGCGGGAAAGATCGCTGCTGTAGGCTTGATCAAACGTGAGTCCGCGGACCTTCTCACGCAGCGCGTCCGCCTGGGCCTTCCCCTTGTCCGTCAGCGGCACCTGGGCCCAGCCGCTGAACAGCCGGGCCTGATTGCCGAGGCTTTCACCGTGACGAAATACATATAATTCCATATTCAGTCCTTCTGACGCCGTCAGAATTACAGGGGGCTGCCTTGGCAGCCCCCTGTATTTGCCGTATGGTTATTTGTTCACCCATTCGGTCAGGGCGGCGCGGACTTCTTCCCCGCCATTGACCTTCCAGTCGTTCATAAATGTGTTCAGGGAATCCAGGCCCTTCACGCCGGTCACCAGCTGCGTCAGGTAAACGTTCAGGTCCGCCAGCAGCTGGGGATTGTACTCGGCGTAGGCCGGCTTGTTGTTGTAGGCGAAGGGCGACGGCACCATCACCTGCGGCTCGTTGGCCAGCGGCTCCAGCGTGCAGGCGGTATACAGCTTCCACATGATGCTGCTCTTGCGCAGGCGCGCGGCCCACAGCGTCGACAGCTGGTCCTCGTAACCGATGCTCATGAAGATGTTGGCCTTGTTGCGCTCGTCGGTAAAGATGGGCTGAATCGGGATCGGCAGGTGGTCTTCGTCCCAGGTATAGTGCACGCCTTCCTCACCGATCAGCAGGTAGGTCTGGTTCTGCGCCTTCTTCCAGGCATAGTCCACCACGTAGGCGGCGTTGTAAGCAGCCGAACGCGGCACCACCGTGTAGCTCCAGTACTGGCGGCTCTCCATGAAGGAGGCGTTGCCTTCCTCGTCGTGCAGGATCGGGATCCAGGCCAGGTCGTCTTCCGTCAGCTCGGGGAAGTTGGCAAACAGCGCCTTGCTCATGCCATTGATGGACTCACGGGAATGGATTTCCAGGATCGCGCGGCCGGAGGACATCTTCTCATCCGCGTTGGACCAGGTGTTGATCGCATAGTCCATATCGAGGATCTTTTCGTTGTACAGCCGGTTCAGGTACTCGATCATCGCGTTGAAATTCTTGTGCTCCGTCATATAGATGACCTTTCCGTCGTCATCCAGCATCCAGTCGGAATAGATGCCGAAGCCGGCGGCGATGCACATCGGGATGTTGTAGATGTTGCCGGGCGTGCCCTTGTTGTACGGGCCGGTCAGGATGATGTACTGGTCGCCATAGAAATCCTGCAGCTTCTTGCAGAAATCATAGAAACTGTTCACCGTGGTGGGCAGCGTATCGATGCCGGCCGCCTTGACCAGGTCCATGCGGACGGTGATCACCGAGGTGAGCTCACGGGGCATGGGATACACGAAGGGCAGCGCGTACACGTTGCCGTCCTCATCGGACACGCCGGACCACGCTTCCTTGGAGATGCAGTCCCACATTTCAGGCGCGATCGCGTCGATGTAATCGTTCAGCGGCAGCAGCGCGCCCTGGGTCATCAGCGTGCTGAACTGGTCCGCGCCCTGGATGATGCACATGTCGAACTTGTCCGCGCCCGCCATGTTCATGACCAGCGTCTCCGTCGCGTTTTCGGACGGAAGGATGGAATACACGGCCTCATAGCCCGTCTTGTCCACATACGCCTTGTACTCCACAGTTTCGTTGGGGTTGTAGCTGACGTTGTAGTTCAGGATGCGCAGTACGGGTTTCTCCTCGCCCAGGGTGATCTCAGCCCCGGCAGAGGTCGCCAGGCCAAGCACCATGGCACACAGCAGCAGCATGGATAAGAGTTTCTTCATAGGTCGGTTCTCCTTTCTTTATTCCCTTGAATCCCTTAAGCCAGGGATGGGGTCCGGATCAAATCATCCCTTTTCCGAGCCGATGGTGATCCCCTGCAGCATGAAGCGCTGCACGAACGGATAAAGCGCCACGATGGGGATGATGCCGAGCACCGTCGCGCAGGCGATAATGACGCCCGTGGACAGGTTGCCCATGGTTTCCGCCGTGCGCTCCAGCTGGTTGACCAGCGTGCCCGCGTCGGCGATGAAATTGCGGATGAACACCTGCAGCGTGACCTTGTACGGGTCCAGGATGTACAGCATGGCGTTGAAATAGTTGTTCCAGTAATGAATGGCGTACAGGAGCGTGACGGTCGCCAGCACCGGCATGGACAGCGGGCAGACGATGGAGACCAGCGTGCGGAAGTCCCCCGCGCCGTCGATCGCGGCGTATTCCAGCACGCTCTCCGGGAGGCTCTCAAAGTAGTTCTTGATGATCAGCATGTTGAACACCGAGATCAGCGCCGGAAAGATCAGCGCGCTGAAGCTGTCCAGAAGGCCCAGGCCGCGCATCAGCAGGTAATTGGGCACCATACCGCCATTGAACACCATGACGATCATGCACAGCAGGATAAAGAACTTTCTGCCCACCAGCTCCGTTTTGGACAGCGGATAGGCGAACAGGATCGACGCGATCATGCTCGCGGCCGTTCCCACGAACGTGACCAGCAGGGTATTCCCCAGCGCGCGCAGGAATTCCGTCTCGCGCAGCACGGTACGGTAGCCCTCGATCTGCGGGTTGATCGGCCACAGGGTGACCATGCCGGAAATCACCGCCGTGCCCTTGCTGAACGAGCGCGCCACCACATGGATGCAGGGGATGACGGCCAGCAGCACGCAAAGGGAAACCAGCACATAGGCCAGAACCTCCACCTCGATGTCGCTGCGGTCCATCAGCGCAGTGCGTTTGCGCCGTTTTTCGGCAGGAATGTGTTGCTTACTCATCATGACCGCCTCTCTGTTACCAGATGCTGCGGTGCAGCGTCTTTTTGCTGACGGTGTTCGCGCCAATGATCAGGATGAACGCGACAACGGAATTGAACAGCTCCATGGCCGTCGCCTGTGAGAAGTTCAGCTTGCCGATGCCGATGCGGTAAACGTAGGTCTGTATGACGTCCGCCTTTTCATACACCGCGGGATTGTAGAAAATCAGGACCTGCTCCCATCCGACGTCCAGGATATGCCCCACCTTCAAAATCAGCATCATGACGATGGTCGGCAGGATCCCCGGCAGGGTGATGTTCCAGATTTGCCGCCACTTGCTGGCGCCGTCGATGCGCGCGGCCTCATACAGCTGCGGATCCAGTCCCGTGATGGCCGCCAGGTAAATGACCGCGTTATAGCCCAGCGTCTTCCAGCCGTCGGTAAAGATCAACACGCCGCGGAAGATGTTTGGCTCCGTCAGGAACGGGATGCGCTCGAAGCCCAGGCTGTTCACCAGCTGATTCACCAGGCCGAAGCTGTCCAGCACGCTGCTGAAGATGCCGTAAATGATGCTCCACGAAAAAAAGTACGGCACATAGATGGCGGTCTGGGACAGCGAACGGTAGCGCTTGCGCCGGATCTCCACCAGCAGGATGGCGATAATGATCGGCAGCGGGAACAGGAAAAGGATGCGCATGCCGTTGATGATCAGCGTATTGGAGAGCACCGTCGCGAAGGACGAGCTCTGGAACAGCTTGTTCAAATGCTTCATGCCCACCCATTTGCTGGCCGTGATGGCCCGCAGCGGGCTCGTGCTGGAAAAGATATTGTAATCCCTGAACGCGATCTGCAGGCCATAGTACGGCAGGAACTTGAATACGATCATGTAGACCAGGCCCGGGATCAGCATCAGGTACAGCGGCCAGTGCCGCCGGATATATTTTCTTTTGCGCGCCAGCTTTCCCGTCTGGCCCCGCGCAGCGGTTCGCGTCCCTGTCATGGCGTTGACCTTCCTTACAAAATCCCGTTGCCCCTGAGAATCTCGTCCCGCACCTGGCTCACGTCGACGTCCCGCGGCGAAATGCGCTGCCGGACCGCGAGCGCGGCGCCGATGCCCGCGCCCTCGCCCATGGCCATGCAGATCGGCATGACGCGGGCGGAGCTCATGGCGACGGCGTCCATGGACGCGCAGCGCCCGGCGAACATGAGCCCTTCGATCTCGTCACTGACCGTGACGCCGTAAGGAATGCCATACGGCGGGATCTTGCGGAAATCGGTGCTGTTCCCATCGCCCATGTGGATGTCCACACTGTACGAGCCGATGGCAATGCTGTCCTCCGGGATGTGTCCGCTGACCACATCCTGTTCGGTCAAAACACGGATGCCCTTGAAACGTCTGGACTCGCGGATGCCCATGGAAGGATAGATATTGGTAATGTAGCAGTTTTCAAAGCCCGGCACTTCAGCGCGGATGGTCTGCACGAATTTCTCTACCTGCAGGTAGCCCTCGATTTCCGCATGGGTCAGGCTGAACACGTCGCTGCCGTCCACCCCCAGGTGACGGGTGCAATTCAGATGCACCTCCCCCGGGAGCAGGCTGTTGATGATGATCATGTCCTCGCGGTCCACAGGCAGCTTGCCCTCGGCGCGCAGCCTCTTGTACAGGGGCCGCAGCGTGACCATCACCCAGGTCGGATCCGCGCGGAAATATTCGGCGTCGTACCCCTGCGCGCACTGAATGGACGGGCTCTTTTCCATCTCCTCGGGGTGCGCGGCGATATAGTCGATCAGCTTTTCCATTTCGACCCCGCCCACCGTAAACATCATGGTCGGCGGCTGGATCACGCCCGTTCCGGCCTGGCCCTTTTCATAGCTCGCGCCGGCTTCAAAGGCGAGGTCCCCATCCCCTGTGGCATCGATGAACACCTTCGCGTTGACGGCGATGCGGTAGCCCTTTCCCCTGACCGTGATGGACCGGAGGGTGCGGTTCTCCACGTTCACGCTTTCCAGCGAGGTATGCAACAGCAGCTCCACGCCCGCGTCCAGCACCTTATGCAGCGCCACCAGCTTGAATAATTCGTGGTCATACAGCGCGACGGAGTTGTGCAGCGGGCAGTAGCGATAGCCGGACGCCGCGGGGCCGTACGCGGTCCGGTACTGCCGGAGGTCTTCCATCAGCTCGTCCGCCAGGCCGCGAATGACCTGCTTTCCATCCCGGTCCAGAAAGCCCAATAGCGGCAGGCCTATGGTCATATTGCCGCCCAGGTAGCCGTTTTGCTCAATCAGCAGCACGGACGCGCCCAGCCGGGCGGCCCGGATGGCGGCGCCCAGGCCGGCGGGTCCGGCGCCCAAGACCGCGATATCGCACGTTTTCTCAGCGTAATTCATACCGGATTTCCTCCGTTCTCCACCCCGCGCTCGTAGGCGCGCATTTCAAACACCGTCACATCCGCCGCGCCGTTGGTCGCCAGCACGCGCAGCTGCACCTCGTCACAAAGGACCGGTTCAAGGTTGAGGATGTTCAGCCGCTGGTGGTTGTCATGCACCGTGATCTTCCCGACCGGCTCACCGCGCAGGAAAAATGTCACGACGTAATCCCTGACCAGTTCCTTGGGGACGCCCGGACGCTGCTGCGCCTGGCGGTTCGGGCTCATGGTGACACGGATCGGATAGCTGAAGTCACTGTGAAACACGAACCTGACCTGTCCGACGCGCGCCGGCGTCGCCAGCGACATGGTCAGCGTTTCGCCCTCCGCGCGCAGTCCGTCGGACACCCAGCCGTTCATCTCGTCGCCGATCTTCCGGGAGACGCCGTTGGCCACCTTCTCCGGCTCGCCGCCCGGCCGGTGGGACGACGCGCTGAAACGCGCGGTGCGGGCCAGGTCGTCCGGGTCCTCGTTTCTGAAGCCGGGCAGATAGCCGCCGTCGCGCAGGATGTCCTGCTGCACCTCGGCAATATATGGCGCCAGCCCTCGCGGGTCCACCCCGTGCCGGATGCAGCGCGCCGCCGCCAGCCCGACCGCCTCCCCGCCGATGGCGCAGCAGCCGAGGATGCGCGCGCTGGCCATGGCCAGGCGGCTCGCGCTGATGTCGCGCCCGGCGAACATCAGGTTGTCGATGGTCCGGCTGTAGTAGCTGCGGTAGGGAATGGTGTACACGCCCTCGTAAAAGCTGCAGTCACTGGGCAGACGGTTCTCGTCCAGGATGCCGTGCGGCGCGTGCATGTCGATGCACCAGCCGCCGTAGCACACCGCGTCCTCAAAGATGCGGTGTTCCAGTATGTCGTTTTCCGTCAGCCAGTAATCGCCCTCCATGCGCCGGCTTTCCCGCATGCCCGGGAGCGCGCCGACCCAGTCCAGCGCAAGGTTTTCCGCATGGTGGTCGTGTACGTGCTCGCCGTTGTTCTTGATATGGTCCCAGATGCCGTAGGCGTAGGCCATCAGCTGATCCCTGATGGTTTCATACTCCGGGATGATGTCCTTGCCCTCGCCCATCAGCTCGCACCACCAGTAGCCATAATCGCTGGCCGCACTGCTCACCATGCTGGTACGTTTGTATTCCTCCGGATCCGGGGCGTCGCTCACATCGATCTGGTCGCGCATCTCCCGGCAGTGGATCCGCTTGGCCAGCTGCTTTTCGGTCAGCGTTTTCGCAAACGCGGGCTTCTGGAAGGGGACGGGGTGCCCGAGGTCCTTGGCCAGCATCATGATGGTATTGCCCATGCGGTCGTCGTTGGGCTGTTCCGGCGCGTGCGGCTCATGAAACTCGCTCTTCGGCTCGCTGCCGGTGCGGTACGCGGCGCCGGCGTAATAACCCAGCGTCCCGTTGCCGGTCGCGTCCACAAACAGTTTCGCCTTCAGGCGCAGCCGCATTTCCGTGGTCTCCTGCACGCAGAGGACGGCGGTGACGCGGCTGTCCTCGGTTTCGCAGTCGTACATCACGGTATTGTGGTATACAGTCAGGCAGTCCTGCTTCTGCGCGGCCTCGAACAGGATCATATCCCATATGGAATAGCTGAAATTCTCGTTGCGGCTCTTGTTCTCCAGCATGAGCTCATACAGGATGCCGCCCTCGGCGTAGTCAGGCTGTTTGGCGCCCTGGTCCGCGCCGGAGATGTGGATGCGGATCTCGCTGCTGGCATTGCCGCCCAGGACCGGCCGGCTGTTCACCAGCGCGGTATTGACGCCGTGCCTGGCGCAGGCCAGCGCCGCGCACAGGCCGCTCATGCCGCCGCCCATCACCAGCACATCGTATTCCGCTTCTCTGAAGCGTTCTGCCTGTCTCTTCATTCCATTGTCCCTCCGGTCAGCGGAAAAGGCTGAGCAGGTATTCCCCCACCTGGTAGCAGTAGCGCGCGCTGAGATCCTTGAGCGGATCCGGCATGCCGGCGTTGATGCCGATCTCGTAGATCAGGTCAGCCTCGCAACCGGACACGTACAGCGCGTGCATGACGCGCTCCCACGGGATCGTGCCCAGGAAGGGCATCAGGTGCAGGTCCTGCTCTCCCCAGTTATCGTCGATGTGCAGCGCCTTGATCCGGGGTCCCAGCCGCATGATCGCGGGCACCTGGTCATCGCCCATGCGGTGGGCGTGGCCGGTGTCCCAGCAGACCCCCACCAGCGGCGAATGGCAGGCGTCCGTCAGCAGCTCCAGCTCATGCGCGTTGCAGCCGAAGCGCCGCCGCTGTCCCTTGTCGCACATGTTTTCAAACGCGATGCCCACGCCCAGGCGGTGGCCCAGCTCCAGCTCCGCGTCAAAAATACGCAGGTTCTCGCGGATGTTTTCCTCCGGGTCGAAGCTGTTCAGGTCCGGCGACGTTTCCGGATGCAGCACCGCCCACCTGACGCCCAGGATGGCGCTGATTTCAATGGCCCTGAGCGACATGCTCCGGAAATACTGCCGGTCTTCCTCCGTATCCAGCCGGTCGAGCCGGCCGCGATACGGCGGATGCGACTGGGAAAACACCATTCCCAGCTTTTCCGCCTCATTGCGGATTTCTTCGGTCTGGCGCCGCCAATCGTCCAGGTGCAGGGTGGTCTGCCGGCGGGACAGGGCGCACAGGTTGGCGTCCAGCACGCGGAAGCCAGCGTCACGGCAGCGCCGGACCGACTCCAGATACCCGATACGGTCGTCCGAGTCGCGGCGGTGGAAAAACAATGTGGTCATGGTTCCGACTCGCATATCCGTTCACCTCTCAGCTTTCATACTGCGCGGACAGGCCGCATGATTCGCGCTTGCGCCGTCCGGAATGATTTGATATAATGATCTGACCTGCATCAGCGTCATTTTCAGGAGGAATCGTCATGCTTGAATGCAATGACCCGAAGCGTCCGCTGACCCCGGCGGAGCGGCACGTGGTGGACTATCTGAACGAAAACATCGCGCGGATCGCCTCGCTGTCCATTACGGATATTTCGGAGGGCGCTTACGTGAGCACCGCGACGGTTTCCAGAGCCATCCGGAAGTGCGGCTTTTCCAGCTTTATCGCGGCGCGGTTTCACCTGGCGCAGGAGCACACCGCCACCGCGAACCAGATCCAGGCGAACCGCGTGCTGGCGGAATCCTATAACGAGTGCGTGCGGACCATTGAACGCATCAACGTGTCCGACATCCAGACCGCCGCTCAGCATATCCTGCAGGCGCCGCGCGTGATTGTCCTGACCCGGAGCGCCTCCCGCGGGGTGGCGGAGGATTTCTGCGTTCAGCTGATGAGCCTGAAATGCAACGCGCTGGTCATATACGACGGCGAGATCATGGAGCGGCTGGACCAGTACGTAAACCCGGACGACCTGATCATCGCGCTGACCATTTACAACACGCAGTCTGCGCTGTATGAGGCGGTCAAGCTCGCCAGGCAGGCGGGGTGTTATGTGGTCACCTGCTGCTGTGTGGCCGGCACCACCCTTCAGGAGATTTCGGATATTACCCTCCTGGGATATTCCGCCTCCGAACCGGGGATCCGGAAACTCGGCGTCAGCTCCCGCATCCCATTGATGCTGATCACCCGCTGCATTGCCCAGTACATCGCCGCGATCAAAGCGCCTCAGACCGCTGACGCCCATCTGGAGGTCGATGGACTGTAGCCTGCGTGCAGATGTCTTTACCGTCATTATAGATGCCGGAAATGGAAAAATGTTTTTATTTTTCTCCATTTTTTTGAAAATTTTTTTCGTGATGAGGACGTTCCCCGGTGCCACGCCGCAAAGATGGGGATTGTGCAAAACCGGGACGTGTGCTAAAATGTGCGCGTGTTTCCCTGCGTGTCAGAAACGGACTGGAGGTTGTCTTTGATGAAGAAGCTGGAAGAATACGTAGTGACCATTCCCGATTTCCCGGAACCGGGTATCATGTTCCGGGACATCACATCTGTGATTCAGGACCCGGACGGCCTCAGGCTGTCGATCGACGGACTGACCGAAAAAGCCCGGCAGATCGATTTTGACCTGATCGTCGGGCCGGAAAGCCGTGGCTTCATTTTCGGCGTGCCGGTCGCCTACCTGACCGGCAGGGGCTTCATTCCAGTGCGGAAAAAGGGAAAGCTGCCCCGCGAGACGATCAGCCGCAAATACGACCTGGAGTACGGCCAGGCGGAGGTCGAGATCCACAAGGACGCCGTCAAGCCGGGCCAGCGGGTGATCATCGTCGACGACCTGATCGCCACCGGCGGGTCCGCCGAAGCGGCTGCCAAGCTGGTGGAGGACCTGGGCGGAAAGGTCGTGAAGATGCTGTTCGTCATGGAGCTGGCGGGGCTCAAGGGCCGCGAGCGTCTGAAGGATTACGACGTGGACAGCCTGATCGTGTACACGGGGAAATAACCCGCAAGACGCAAGGGCCGTCATGGAGCGTGAGCTCCATGACGGCCCTTGTTTGTTTTGTCCGCCACTCAGGGCAGCTGCGTCACTGTTTCGGCTTCCTCTTCCGTTTCCGTCCGCAGCAGGGTGACGTTCTCCAGTCCGGCCGTCGGCAGCGTCAGCCGGGATTCGCCGGACGCGGCGCTGACCAGCATGCTCGGCAGCGCGGTCAGCAGCTTCAGCGTGCTGCCGAGCTGACTGCCCAGGTCGTCTTCGCTGAACAGGGCCGTCAGGTCGATCCAGTAGTCGCCTGCCAGCACGCAGAAGCCGCACATTTCTTCCGCTTCCACGTCGAAATTCATCAGCATGTACACGGCGGGCTGGCGCTTGAGGACCGCCATCATGACGCCGTTTTCGTCAGCCACCCAGGTCATCTGGCTCGAGAACAGCTCCTTGCCCACCTTCTGGAGCGCCGTGCGTTTCTCATCGTCGGTCATTTCCTCGGACAGCAGGACCCGCAGCGCCTCCGACAGCGTGTTGCTCTCGGCGATTTCCATCATAGCCTCGCGGCCGTCGGCGTCCCCGGACGGGGCCGGCGCGAGAAGCAGCGCCCACATGTCCCGCAGGATAGACCCGATCTCTTCCGTGTTCACCTGCATCACGTACATCAGCCAGTTCGGGTCGTTCATGACCTCCGTATCCGGCATGGTCAGGGTGACCAGCTGCCGGTCCTCCGGCAGGGTCTCCGGGACGGCCGTCACGTCCATCCGGCTCTCGGCGATGAGCCGCGCCAGGGCGTCCTGATACTTCCCGTTGCCGGAGGCCTCCAGCGCCCAGGTGAGCAGCGGGATCATCTGCGGGTAATCCGTCAGCGCGGTCATGCCGCCGGCCACCGTCAGCCAGAAGGCCGACGCCTCGTCCAGCGACATGCCGGCATCCAGGCACAGGCGGGCCGCGACGCGGTTCAGGATGGAGGAATTGCCGTGCACGCCGCCGCGGTCGTTGACTTCGTTGGGCTGGTTGGCAGCCGGCGCGTAGTACAGGTCCCAGACGTATTCCGGCTGCTCAAAGGTGTGCGGCTCCGCCATCGCGCGGATGGCCTCGCCCAGCGATTCGCCGATCAGCCAGTAGGCGTCCTCCGCCCCAGTCAGCGCAAATTCGCAGATGTTGCCCATGATGTCCGACATCGCCTCGTTGATGGCGCCGTAATCCGCCTCGTACAGGTTGGTATTCATTGTGGTGGTGGTCACGCAGTGGGTAAACTCGTGCGCCAGGACGTCCAGCGCGTCGCCGAAGGGCGTCTCCCGGCCGAAGCCGAAGCACTGCCAGCCGTCGATCAGGCCGATGTAGGCCGCGTTATCGACCGGCTCGCCGTTCTCATAGCACATGTCCTGCAGCAGCAGGATCGGTGTGCCCGCGCCGTCCGCGCCGCGCCAGCCCATGGCCGCGTAGTAATCCCATACGCGGATCATGTTCAGGTAGGTCCTGACCTCCTGCATATCCCAGCCGCCGTTTTCGGACGCGGCGCGGAACGCCGCCCGCTGGTCCTCATAGATCATCGGCGTGAAGTCCGCCACGGCGATTTTGCGGTTCGGGTCCGCCAGGTACCATACACCCGTCCGCGTATCGCGCATCACCGGCACCGTTACCTCTGTTTCAGCGCCGTCCCCGTCCTGGACGGTCGTGATCCACACGTCAGATTCCATCCCCTCGAACGCGTAGGCCGTGGGTTTGCCGGCCTTGGAGGCGGCGTCGCCGCACGCCACGATTTCACAGGAATACAGGACCTCTCCCCTCGCGTCCACATAGTGCGCCAGGTACGGCAGATGGCCGCCGTCCGTCAGGCTGTACTGCGGATTGTCCGTGTACACGATCCACGCCAGACGGTCCGGCTCTGCATCCTCGGCATCCGGATCGAACACCGCGGGCAGGACTGCCGGGACTGTCTCGCCCGACCGCACGGTGACCGGCGTCTGCCGGTCCGCCATCGCCGCGCGCACGAGCTCCTCCGCCTGCGCGGCAGACACCGTGGCCACGTCCTCAATGTCCTTCGTATCCTGCGCCAGGCCGCTGATCACGGCGTCCGCCAGGCCGTCGGGACCGACGGTCAGCTTGACGACGCTGCCCAGCACGGTCCGTCCGCCCTTCACCTGCTGCAGCGCGTAGACCCGCGTATCGTTGATATCCACTGCCGACCACAGACGCAGGTCCGCGTCCGGCGCGATGCTCAGCAGTCCGGCCAGGCGCCAGACCGCCCGCACCGCCGACGCCGCGTCCGGGACCGCGCCAAGCGCCTTCGCGCCGCGGACCATGTATACCCTGCCGTCCGCTCGGTCGATCTGCGCCGCGGCGTTCGCCGCCAGCAGGTCCGCCTCGGTCAGGGGCTGCTTCAGTCCGTCCTCCCGGGCGGCGGCCAGCCGGCCCTGCCACGCTTCCAGCGTCTGGCCGGCCTCCGCGCGGAGCGCCTCCGCCGTACGCACGCCAAAGCGATGACCCGCCGGCGTCTCCGCCTGCCCGGCCGCCAGGGCGCCGGGCATCGCGCCGCACAGCAGCGCAATCACCAGCGCCAGAGAAAGTATCATGTGAAAAAAGCGATGTTTCATGCTTCAATGCTCCTTCGTTCTCTCGTTTGAGTCCGAAGCGTTTCCGCTTCATGCATTGATACGCAGAAGTCGCGCCGCCTGTCAGTCACGCGGCTTTCCCCCCTAAATAAGTCGCCCCGAGGGCGGATACTGCGCGCCTTCGGGGCAGGATGCTTTTGAGGGATCGCCGGATTACAGCGTCTCGCCGGGCTGGTTCAGGTCGCGGCCGATGACCGCCTTGATCCTGCGCACGCCCGCGGAGGAGGATTCCTCCTTCTGGATTTTGAAGCTGACCAGGTCGCCGGTGTTCACGGCGTGCGGTCCGCCGCAGATTTCCTTGGAGAACGCGCCCATGGTATATACGCTCACGCGCTCGCCGTACTTGCTTTCAAACAGGCCCATCGCGCCCTGCGCCTTCGCTTCGGCAACGGTCATTTCTTCCTTGGTGATCGGGGCTTTGGCGCGGATCGCCTCGTTGACATAGTCCTCAACCTCCTTGAGCTCCTCCGGGGTCACCTTGCGGCCGAAGGTGAAGTCGAAGCGCAGGCGTTCAGCGGTGATATTGGAGCCCTTCTGGTGCACCTCGTCACCCAGGACCTTGCGCAGGCCGGCCTGCAGCAGGTGCGTGGCCGTATGAAGGCACGCGGTCTGGACGCTGTGGTCCGCCAGTCCGCCCTTGAAGCGCTGCTCCGCGCCGGCGTGACTGGTCTGCTGATGCTGGCGGAAGCGCTCCTCAAAGTCCTTCTCGTCCACCTTCAGGCCATGCTCCTTCGCCAGTTCGGTGGTCAGCTCGATGGGGAAGCCGTAGGTATCGTACAGGCGGAAGGCGCTGCGCCCGTCCATGGTGTCCAGGCTGTCCAGCAGCGTCTGCGCGGCCGCGCGCACGCCCGCGGCGTCGCCCGCCTTCGCCGCTTCGATGATCGGCAGCATGTCCGGCGACGGACGCAGCTGCTTGCGCCCGATCATATCGTTGGCCGTCGCCACAGCGTCCGAAGCGGCGATCAGTTCTCCGGCGGTCTCCCTGGTGCGCTGGATGTTGCCCAGCACCTTGTCCAGCTCCTTCATGCCCTGCTTCAGCGTTTTCTGGAAGCGCTCCTCCTCCAGCAGCAGCTGGGTGAGCACAAACTCGCTGTTCTGCTCGAGCTCGGGATAGACGTGCGCGTACTGCGCGATGATCACCTTCGCGATTTCCGCGGTAAAGCCCGCAGGCATGTCCAGGCTCATGCCGAAGCGCACGGCGCGGCGGATCAGGCGGCGCAGGATGTAGCCCTGGTCCACGTTGGACGGCGTGACCGCGCGGGGATCGCCCAGGATGAAGGTGGAGGTGCGCATGTGGTCCGCGATGATGCGGAAGGCGCGGGTCGTCTCCTCGCTCTCGCCGTACTCGTGGTGCGACAGCTCCGCGATCTTCGCGAGGATATCGGCAAAGAGGTCCGTCTCATACACGCTCTTCTTGCCGGTCAGCACGCAGACGGTGCGCTCCAGGCCCATGCCGGTGTCCACGTTCTTCTGGCTGAGCGGGATGAACGTGCCGTCAGCCTGCTTGTTGTACTGCATGAACACGTCGTTCCAGATTTCCAGGTACGCGCCGCAGTGGCAGGCGGGCGAGCAGTCCGGGCCGCAGGGCGGCTTGACGATCATGAACATTTCGGTGTCCGGGCCGCAGGGGCCGGTCACGCCGGCAGGGCCCCACCAGTTATGCTCCTTGGGCAGGTAGAACAGGTGATCGTCCCTGACGCCGCAGGAGCGCCAGAGGTTGGCGGCCTCCTCGTCTCGCGGGCAGTCCTGGTCACCCTCGAAGACGGTGAAGGCCAGCTGATCCTTCGGCAGCCCGAGGTATTTCTCGCTGGTCAGGAATTCCCAGCTCCACGGGATCATTTCCTTTTTAAAGTAATCGCCCAGGCTCCAGTTGCCGAGCATTTCAAAGAAGGTCAGGTGGCTCATGTCGCCGACCTCGTCGATATCGCCGGTACGGATGCACTTCTGCACGTCGGTCAGCCGCGTGCCCATGGGATGCTTCTGTCCCATCAGATAGGGCACCAGCGGATGCATGCCGGCCGTGGTGAACAATACCGTGGGGTCATTTTCCGGAATGACCGAAGCGGAGGGAATCAGCTGATGTCCCTTATCCTGGAAAAACTTCAGGAACATCGCGCGCAATTCGTTGGCAGTCACATTTTTCATGAGGATTCGTCCTTTCGCTGTGTCAATACCCGGCTTTCGCCGCAGCATTGTTTATCATATACCTTTTGGGGGTCGGATGACAAGCGTTTTTTGCAGATAATTTTGAAATTCGGCTTGACAACCGTCGACAAATGAGATAAGATACGTCTGTTGCAAGAAGAAGCCGCCTGCTTCTCTCCGGACGCCCCTGGTTTCCGGGAACATGGCATCGTTCAGTGGACGTGCGCATCAGCGGGTGGTGAACCCGCTTATTTTTTGTTGGAGGTGTGTCCCCATCAACACGGAACTGCAAGTCAATGAAGCCATTCGCGACCGGGAAGTACGTCTGATCGGCGAGGACGGGGCGCAGCTGGGCATTGTCCCGGTGCAGCGCGCGCTGGAGATGGCAGAGCAGGCCGGGCTGGACCTGGTCAAGATCGTGCCCACCGCGCAGCCGCCCGTCTGCAAGCTGATGGACTATGACAAGCATCGCTACGAACAGGCCAAACGCGAGAAAGAGCTGCGCAAAAATCAGAAGACCATCGAGATCAAGGAAGTGCAGCTGTCTGCCACGATTGCGGAGAACGATGTTGCCATCAAGGCCAAGAATGCCGTCAAATTCCTGCAGGAAGGCAACAAAGTCAAGGTGTCCATCCGTTTCCGCGGCCGTCAGATCACCCACACGGAGATCGGCGTCCAGGTCATGAACGACTTTGTCGAGCGCGTGAAGGACTACGCGGCCGTCGAAAAGCGGCCGATGCTGGAAGGCCGTCACATGCTGATGATTCTGGTCCCGAAGCCCGCGGACAAAACCAAGGCAGAACGCCCGGCCAAACAACCCGCGAAGGAGCCCTGATCCGCTCCCGCCGCGCATCCCCGGGCTGATGCAGGCGCATTTGCGCCCCTGATAAACCAACTCTGGAAGGAGGATCCTCTCATGCCCAAGCAAAAAACGCATCGCGGTGCTGCCAAGCGCTTTTCTTTGACCAAGAGCGGCCTGGTGAAGCATAAGAAAATGAACGCGAACCACATTCTGAACAAGAAGACCACCAAGCGTATCCGTCACCTTCGTAAGGGCGGCATCATTCAGAACAAGGAAGA
>CAMNEH010000044.1 GCA_946536315.1 uncultured Clostridia bacterium | reverse complement strand
GACATGACCTATCTCAGCTGGGCAAAGACACGCAATTCATCCGGGACAGCCGGTTCTTTCCTGAAAGCTTATGAGGATGGCGCTGAAGGGAAAATCTATTACAAGCTGTCGAACTATGATGCATGGAAAGGTATCGTCGGCCATGAATGCGTGAATGAGATCATCGTGGATCGTCTGCTGACCATCCTGGGCATTGATCATCTCTCCTATCAGCTGATCCACGCAAAGGTGCTGATCGATCAAAAGAAATATGAAACCTGGATTTGTGCTTCGAAGGATTTCAGGAAGCGTGGCGAAAGCAAGATAGCGCTCGACGCCTACTATCAGGCAGAGCGTCTGAACGATGAGTCTCCTTTGGATTTCTGCATTCGTTCCGGGTGGGAAAACACAGTCTATGAGATGCTGATCGTTGATTATCTCATTCTCAACCGTGACCGCCATGGCGCAAACATGGAGGTTCTCCGTGATCCCAGGCAGCGAACCGTCCGACTGGCGCCGCTGTTTGACCATGGCTTGTCGCTTCTCAGCCGCTGCGAAAGCACTGAGGCGATGATGCGTGAAGACCTGATGGCAGATAAACCGGTTCAGTGTTTTGTCGGATCGCGGTCCGCATGGGAGAACCTGAAGCTGATTTCCAAAGACCGCCGGCCAAAGCTGCACCCGTTGACGCTGGAAGACCGTTCCATTTTGCTGGACGGCCTGTCAGACGCTATCGATCCGCAATGGCTGGACAGGATCTGGGAAATGATCTGGAAGAGGTGGCAAGCCTATGAGGATATTTGCGATCAAGGATGAAAACCTGTCTGTGGACATTGCGCTGGGCTGGCTGATCTACTATGTACGGGCAAAGGCATTCTATATTGAATTGCCGGAGGATGCCGATCCATGGGAGACGCCGCTTCTGCTGTCTTCTTTTGTGAAGCGCGGTCAGTATTCCGTGAGCAGTTACTGGAGCCGGTTATGGGTGCAGCAGCGCATTATCCCCCGGGACAGACAGAATATCGGTCAGGTCCTGAAGGAGAATGGGCTGACGGAATACGACGAGTTTCAGCTGTTGCTGCTGACGATGGGGCGCTGCGCGCAGGATGACTGCTATCTGGAAGAAATCCCTTCAGAACAGCTTCCGGAATGGTTGGCAGAACGCTGGAAAACGAAGGTCGAGGATGTCGTGCCGCTCAAAGAGGGTCGGCTGCTGACATTTTTCCGGAATGGAGAAGTCCGGATCGCTGATGTCAAGCTGCTGTCAGAAGCGCATACCGAGTGTCAACCATTTCTGGTGAATCAAGATCGCTTCGCCCGTGTCGAGGTTCAGCCCGATGGTTACGGTGTCATGTGGAACGAACGCGCCATGCTGTCCGATCGCGAGCTCTATGAACACAGCCAGGCCATTCCGCTCACCCTGGATGATTTCATTTCATTTGTTCAGCACAGAGTCGTCAGTGCCGGTGAAGCCTGCCGGATTCTTGAATGCAGCCGCCAGAACATTGACGATCTGGCGAAGCGCGGTAAATTGCATCCCATTCGCCGGGATCCCAGGAACACGCTGTTCCTGAAAAGCGAGGTCATACAGCGGAATCAAAACGGCTGACCGTTTTTAGCGCTGACGTCCGTACTCCTTCACTCCTCATCCCCCGCCTTGAAATTATAGATCGGCCTGATGCGGAAGATGATCCGGGCGGTCGGCTCAATATTGCCGACAATGGCGTCGATCGGCTTGTACGCCATGGGGGACTCATCCAGCGTGCCTTTGTTGACGCAGGTGGTGTAGATGCCCTGCATGGCTTCTTTGTATGCCGACATGGAGATGGATGAACGGGCGTCAGCGCGGGACATCAGGCGGCCGGCGCCGTGCGGCGCGGATTCGTTCCAGTCGGGATTGCCCTTGCCCAGGCAGATCAGCGCCCCGTCCCGCATGTTGATGGGGATCAGCAGGCGCTCGCCGGCCCGCGCGGACACCGCGCCCTTGCGCAGGATCATGCGGTCGGTATCGATGTAGTTGTGGACGGTCTCAAACTGGTCCTCCGCGTGGAGCTTGCACTTCCTGAGGATCGTTTCCGTAATGACGCGCCGGTTCAGCGCAGCGTAGCGCTGCATGATGTGCATATCGTGGATGTAATCGTCGAACAGCCCGCCCTCGCACCAGGCGACCTCATACGGCACGGTGATCTCAGGCTGGCCCACCGAGGCCTGCCAGGCGGCGAGGCGCTGGTTGATCTCCTTTTCGCGTCCCTGGTCACGCAGCTGGCGGACAAGCGTGTTCCGCTGCGCCTGCAGCGCCGCCTTCCGCTCTTCGCCCAGGCCGTTCAGCCTTTCATAGGCGCGCTTCTGGTAATACTCGGCGACGTCCTTGCCGGAACGCCGGGAGCCGGTGTGCACTACCAACCAGATATTGTCCTCCTCGTCCCGGTCCAGCTCCCAGAAATGGTTGCCGCCGCCCAGGGTGCCCAGGCTGAGCGCAAACACCTCCGGCGACACACGGCAGCCGGGCTTGCGGAAGCAGGCCAGCTCCTCCGCGGAAACGGTGTCCGCCAGGCTGTGCGGCGCGCTGCGCATCCGCATTCCGGCGGGGATCTCCGCCTGGCTGACGCTGTCGAACTTCGGCAGGTCGATGCGCCGCTCCTTCAGCCTGGTAGCCAGCATGCCGCAGCCGATGTCCACCCCCACTAAATTGGGGATGACCTTGTCCCGGATCGTCATCGTCGTGCCGATCACGCATCCGGCCCCGGCGTGACAGTCCGGCATGATGCGGATCTGCGCGCCCGCCGCGCAGGACTGGTTGAGCAGATTGGTGACCTGCGCGACCGTCGCCTGATCGCACAGGTCCGTAAACACCTTCGCGCTGTTGAATTTTCCTTCGATCGTCATCATGAGCGGTTCAGAAAGCGCCCCCTAAATTCTCCAGCGTATCGATGACCACCACGCAGTCCGGGGACACGTGCCGCATCACATAATACATCTGTTCCATGGGAATGGCCACGCAGCCGCCGGTATAGGGCTTGCGGTCGCCCAGGCAGTGCAGGAAGATGGCCGAGCCCAAGCCGGAGGTGCCATCGGCGTTGTAGCTGATATTCAGGCAGTACTGATACTGATACGTATAATCGACGATGTGCTCGCTGTCCGCCAGGTTCAGGTCGGGATACTCATTCAGGCTCACCAGCTCGTTATAGCGCATCCCCTCCCGCGCGTCGCCGGACCAGTAGGTGTTCTCATCCGCCTGCACGTAAGGGATGGCGCAGCCGGGGTCCGCGGCGATGCCGAAGGCCCGGTTGAAGGAGAACACGCCCACGGGCGACATGCCGTCGCCCTCTTTGGTTTTGCCCAGGCCGTTTTTGCCGATGAAGCCCGGGGTGGACATGATCATCTTCCACGCGCCGGTTTCGTCCTTTTCGTGCAGGGAGATCCAGGCCGTAGTGTTTTCATAAACCGCCACGACGAACAGCTGCCGGGCCTCCTGCTTTTCCGCCAGCGCCACCGCCCATTCCGGGGAGGCTTCCGCCTCCAGCCCGATGACCTCCCTGGGCGTCAGCAGCGCCGCGCTCTGCTCCCCGTAAGCGGTCAGCGAAAGCGACATGCCAAGGATCATCGCCAGGCAAACCAGTTTTCTCATTGCTTTTTTCATTGTGCATACCCTCCATTGTTCATTTTGATGCGTTTCATTTCACTGAGACAGCGTGGCCTTACAGCCCGGACCGATGTTCTCCGTTATATTTCTTCGATCGGTTCCCACTTCAGGCCGTGCGCCTGCGCGTATTCCCGGGCAATGCCCTCGTCCTCATAGCGCACATACAGGCAGATGTCCGGGCATCCCGAAAACGCGTCCGGCGCGATGTATTATAATCATTGCTCTGGCATAAGGCGCGGTTGCTGGTGACGTAGTCATGGTCACTTTTTGAAGCGGTGCCAACACACGCCCGCGTCGAGATATAACTCGTGATGTTATTCACGGTCACTTTCTTTTGCTGGTGTGATTCCAACTCGCTTTGGGTATGATAATTCCAATAATACCCCTCCGGGAACGCCGCCCGGAGGATGGCCAGCTTATCCTCCAATGCCGCGTCTGCCGGAAAACTGTCCTGAAAATCCGGCAGGTTCGTATAGACGGTCGCGGCCTGGGCCGCAGGAACGCCGCAACACAGTACCAGTAACATCAAAATCAACGAAAACAGTGTGCCTTTGCGCCATTCAGCCATCTGATGGTTCACAGAAAGCGCCTCCTGATCTGCAGTGACGAATGCAAAGCTAAGATTTCTTCCACATTTTACATGCTTTCTGTTGGATTGTCAATTGATGTTCAACAATAGCGACCGCCAAAAATCTGCATATCTGACTGCCATGTCTCTCTTTTCAACGTATCAACAGGTGGGACCCGGAACAAGCGGGCCCCACAAGCAGACGGAAATGAACGAACGCCTCATGGCGGAAACGATAAGAACATGGGAAACACAGAGGAGGCCGGGTTATGAATTGTCCACATTGCGGCGCGGCGCTGGTGATCGACCAGCTGAAGCAGGTCAAATACTGCCCTTATTGCGGGGCCGAGATCGAAATAAAAGAAGAAACGCCGGAGACGGTGGCCGGGGCGATTCACGGGATCGCGAAGACCTTTTTCAATCAGACCGCCGACAAGATTCGTTATAACCGTGATCACGCCGCTGAGATCGCGGAGCAGAAGCGCAGGGAGAAGGATGAGGAAGCCAAGCGCACCAGAAAGATCATGGTGGGCATGTTTGCCGCCATGGGCGTGGTGATGGTGGTCATGATGGTTGTGATGCGGTTGATCGGAGAATGATGAACAGCGAAAGACCCGCGGGGCGAATGGTCCCGCGGGTCCTCCATATGATTGACCTCTGTGCTGTCGAACGCTGAACCGTCACGCCGGCACCGCCGCGATCACCTCTACCTCACACATCGCCCCCTTGGGCAGGGACTGGACGCCCACGCAGGACCGGGCGGGCCTTTGGGTGAAGTAGCGGGCGTAGACCGCGTTGAAGGCGGCGAAGTCGTTCATATCCGTCAGGAAGCAGAGGGTCTTGCCCGCGTTTTCGGGCCGGGTGCCCGCCGCTTCCAGGACGGCGACCAGGTTCTTCATCACCTGCTCCGCCTGCACCTCGATGGTGTCGCCCACCAGTTCTCCCGTAGCGGGATCCAGGGCGATCTGGCCGGAAGTATAGACCAGGCCGTTGACGGCCACCGCCTGAGCGTACGGCCCGACCGCCGCGGGCGCCTTGTCGGTATGGATCGTGTTCATGGTGTTTCCCCTTTCTCATCAAAGATTATCGTTTCGTCCGGCCGTTGATGGCGCGGATGCGTTCGCTGAGGGGCGGATGCGAGTATTCGAGCAGGACGAGCAGCGGCGAGGGGGCCAGCTCCGCGAAGTTTTCCCGCGCCAGCTTCTTGAGGGCGGTGACCAGGGCAGGGCCATAGCCCTCTTTGACGGCCTGCGCGTCGGCGCGGAATTCCGCGCGGCGGGAGAGGGCGTTGGCCGCCAGGCCGAACAGGGGCGAGATCAGGCTGAATTCCATCATGATCAGGACCAGGGCGAAGCCGTAGTTGACGCCCTCGAAGCCGAAGTCCGGGAACAGCGCCTCCGTGCGCAGGGTCAGGAAGGCCAGCGTAGCCAGCAGCAGCATCTGCACAAATGAGATGACCTGGTTTTTCAGCGTATCCCGGTGCAGGCCGTGGCCCATCTCATGCGCGAAGACGGCGCAGATTTCGTCCGTGGTCATCGCCTTGACCAGAGTGTCGTACAGCACGATGGTCTTCGTTTTGCCGAAGCCGCTGAAATAGGCGTTGGATTTCGTGGAGCGGCGCGACGCGTCCATCACCTGAATGGCGCGGACGGTGTAGCCGTGCCGGCCCAGCAATTCCGTCAGGCGGTCGCGCAGCTCGCCCTCTTCCAGAGGCGTGAAACGGTTGAAGATGCGGCCGAAGTAGGGATACAGAAAGGCGATGCCCAGCACCAGCAGCGTCAGCGCGCCCGCGAGCACGAAGATCATGTTGTCCCCCAGCGCCATGTGCGTGACCATCATCAGCGCCCCGATGGCCGTCATCAGCGCCAGGCTGATCACCAGCTCCTTGACCGTGTCCGCGGCAAAGGTCCCGCGGGTCGTGCGGTTGAAGCCGTACCGCGCTTCGATCACCATGGTATCGTAATAGGAAACCGGCAGCGTGACCAGCTCGCTCAGCCCGTTGAGCAGCAGCACGGCCAGCATCCGCATGAACGGCGTATCGGGGAACAGCCCGGCAAAGGCGGCGTACAGGTCGGTCCAGATCAGCGCCAGCTCCACCGCCAGCGTGACCGCGTCCGTCACCAGGGCCAGGCGGCATTTTTCGGCATGGTAGCGCCGCCATTTGGCGTAGGTGTCTGCGTCGTACACGTCCCTGACGTTTTCGGGCACGGGATTGCCCGCGGACCGGTACCGGACCAGATTGAGCAGCGAGCGGTACAGAAAGCTCACGGCCAGGACGATCAGGGCGATCAGCTTGTAGTTCATGGAGCACCTTCTTTCCAGGGACGGCGGACGCCCGCCGCACATATCGTCATCCCTGCGATGTCAAAACCACGCATAGCATAGCACAGTTCCGGACATTTTACAATATGCCGTGCAGGAAGCACGGCAGTTGGCATAGAATTTAATCAGATAAGCAATGTAACCGCGTCGCCCGGCGCGGGGACGCGGCAAAGGAGGGACAGTATATGACGTTTCGGACCTGCGCGCTGCTGTGCGCCATGCTCCTGGCACTGACGCTCACCGGCGCGGGTCGCAGCCGAGCCGAGGACGCTGAACCGCTCACGTACATCGAGGGCGATACCCTGTATGTGTGCGAAGGGGTCACGGTCATGGGCAGCGAAATACTGCGGTTTGAGGAGATCCCGGGGACGGGTGAGTACCGGGAGATCGAGGCGCCGGTGGATGAGGCGGATGTTTATTGCTGCCTGGACTGGGGTATGGGCGACAGGGACTGGCTGGAGGGCCAGCGCGTGCGCCGCATCGTGCTGCCGGAAAGCCTGCGCGTGCTGGGCGATGAGGCGATGTACTGCATCCAGGCGGACGAGCTGGTGCTGTCTTCGGGCATCCGATATGTCGGGTCGGATGCGTTCTACGCGGTGACCTTCGGGCGGCTGGTGATCCCCGCCGGCTATGACTGCGACATCCCGGACGGGGAGTATTCCGACATCGGCGCGTATGTAGTGGAAGAGGGCAACCCGCGGTACAAAAGCATCGACGGCGTGCTGTTCAGCGCGGACGGGAAGACCCTGCTCAGGTATCCGAACCGCCGGCAGGCGACACACTATGACGTGCCCCGCGGCGTGACGGAGATCGCGGACCGCGCGTTTCAGGATGATATGAACGCCATACCGCTGAAGACCGTCTCCCTGCCCATCGGCTTGACCCGGATCGGGGCCTACGCCTTCAGCGACTGCGGACGCCTGCAGAGCCTGACAGTGCCGCTGACGGTGACGGATCTCGCGCCGGACGCCTTCGCCTTCTGCGTGAGCCTGGAGCGGCTGTCCCTGCCGCCGGGCCTGAGCGCGGAGCTGAACACGCACGCGGTGGATCCCGTGGATTTTACCCATTATATGGGGGACAACGGCGGCACCGGAGAAAGCGGAGACCCGGACTCCCCGGATGACGTATGGTATCCGGCCAGGCTGGTGCCGTCGGACGGCGTGAGCCGGGTGCCGTACTACGCGACCGCCACGGCGGCCACGCCAGCCGGATGGGAGCAGGCAGGCACGGTCGTGCAGGTAGAGTACGTGGCGCATGGCCGGTGCGGAGACGAGCAATACGACTGGGAAACCAATTTCCGGGGCGTAAAATGGTTCGACGCCGACGCGCTGCGGAGTCATCCGTCGCGTCCGTTCTTCCGGGTGACGGATGGGGCGCCCCTGTCCCCCACGGTCGTCACGCCGGAAGGCGACGTCCTGCCGGCCGATCATCTCGTGTTTGACGGCGTGGACGAAGACGAAGGCACGGTCGACTTCTATTATCCTGACGATCGCGCAGAAGACGAGATCAATTTTCTGAACCTCCCGATCCGGTCATGCCGGCTCTACCGGGCGGAGGACGGCCGCCGGATGGGGCTGATCCTGCCCGACGGGGACCAGCCGGTCGCCTGGCTGTATGACGCGCCGGAGGGGGCGGCTGCCGTCCCGTGCTATACCGGCGACCAGGCGCTGGTGTCAGAGGAGGAAAGCGGCTGGCTGCATGTGCGTACCCTGTACGCGGAGGGCTGGCTGAAGCAGGCGGACTTTTACGAAGTCGGGACAGGAGGAGAGCAAACGAGGGAGGAGGGAGGAGCGTTTTGAGTGAAGAGTTACGTTCCCCAAAGAGTGGACAGAAACAGTAGTGAGAAGTATACGCTCCTCACTCCCCATGCAATATATAACACGCCTGAATACTGACGATTGGAGGATACTGCATCATGCTGAAAAAGTGCCTTTCTGTGGCCGTGGCTCTGGCCCTGCTGGCCGTCTCCGCCTGCGCGGAGAGCGCCGGATCGTGGGGGCAGATCAATCAGTCCCTGACCAAGGATGACGCCTGGCAGCGCTATGTGACCGCGCCCACTGACTTTCAATTGGGCGACATCCGCCTGCTGGAAGGGTCGGAGGGCCTGTACATCGGCGACTGGGGGGATTATCCGTCCATCGACGGCTCCACGGTCTGCGTGCCGCTGGCCATGGAGCTGGCGCGGCAATGGCTGGACCTGCCGGAGAGCGATCTGAACGGGTTTGTCAATTTCTCGACGACACCCTACGCCTATGACCGGCTGACCCGTCAGGCGGCGAACCCGATGGTCACCATCCTCTCCCGCAGCGTGATGATGGACGACACGCACCCCATCGACATCGTGCTGGGCACAGGGCCCAACGCGGACGAGCGCCAGGCGGCGCTGGACGCGGGCGCGGACCTCCGGCTGGTGCCCATCTGCTATGACGCCTTCGTGTTCCTGGTCAACCGCGGCAATCCGGTGGACGGCCTGACCAGCGGACAGATCCGGAGCATCTATTCTGGAAAGACCCGCCTGTGGAGCGAGGTCGGCGGGGACGAGGGCATCATCGCGGCCTACCAGCGGCCGCACGGTTCCGGCAGCCAGACGGCGATGGAGGAAATGGTCATGCAGGGCGAGCGCCTGGTCGCCGAGGAAAACTTCATCTCCGACGGCATGGCCGACCTGATCGCCCAGGTGGGCAATTATTCAGGCGGCATCAACGCTATCGGCTATTCCTACCTGTACTACGTGGACGCGCTCTACAAGGAGGGCAGCCTGAAGGTCCTGTCCGTGGACGGCGCGGCCCCCACGCCGGATAACCTGCGCTCCGGCGCCTATCCCTATACGGTCTACTATTACGCCGTCTACCGCAGTGAAAACCAGACCGCCGAACGCTTCGTCCAGTGGCTCACCTCCCCGGAGGGCCAGCAGTGCGTGGCCCAGGCCGGGTACATTCCGCTGCAGTGAGCCGGAAACCGCAGACCGGACAAACGGAGGGACTTATGTCCCTCCGTTTTTTGACTTCTTCCGGCGTGTCACGGCGTCATTCTGCCTCTATCTCTGTAGATATACAGAGATAGAAGCAGAATGAGCAAGGAAGCCCACCCACTGCTCATCTTTTGCTTTTTGTGGAAAATGTTAAAATATCTTCCAGATAGTCCTTGACAACTCCATTAGTTCACGCTATGATATGTGCGTGATCAATTAAAGACAATGGCAGCGCTGAGCGGGTGACCCATCATGGCGAAGAGGGACCGACGATGAAGAAATCGCTGAACAAGTATCTGCTGCGGATCTGGCAGGCGCGGTATCTGTACCTGCTGCTGATCCCTGGCCTGGTCTATTTTGCGGTGTTCCACTACCAGCCGATGAGCGGGCTGGTGCTGGCGTTCAAGAAATACAACGCCCGGCTGGGCATCTGGGGCTCCCAGTGGGTCGGCTGGGCCAATTTCCAGCGCATTTTTTCGACGCCGGCGGCCATCCGCGCCATCCGCAATACCTTTGAGATCAACCTGTCCCGCCTGCTGTGGCAGTTTCCCGTGCCGGTCTTCCTGGCCATCCTGATCAATGAAATGCGGGGCCGGAGGCTGAAGCGCCTGTACCAGATCGTGTACACCTTCCCCCACTTTCTCAGCTGGGTCATCGTATCCACGCTGATTTCCAATTTCTTTTCCAACGGCGGCATGATCAACACCATCATCGCCAGCCTGGGCGGCAGCCGGATCGACTTTCTGTCCGATGCGAGCCTGTTCCGCCCCTTCCTGTACATCACCCATAACTGGAAGGAAATGGGCTGGGGCTCGATCATCTACATGGCGGCGATCATGGGCATCGATTCCAGCCTGTACGAGGCGGCCATCGTGGACGGGGCCGGGCGCTTCAAGCAGATGGTGTACGTCACGCTGCCGGGCATCCGGGCCACCATCATCACCATGTTCATCCTGCAGGTCGGCCGGATCATGAATTCGGGCTTCGAGCAGATCTTCTACCTCCAGAACGGCGCGGTGAAAAACGTGTCCGACATCCTGGACACCTACGTCTATTCCATCACCTTCAACGCCACGCCGAACTACGGCTTTTCGACCGCCGTGGGCCTGTTCAAGTCCGTCATCAACCTGTTCATGCTGGTGAGCGCCAACTTTGTCGTCAAGTGGACGTCCGGCAGCGGCATGTTCTCCTGATTCCCGGAGGGACGCAAGATGGAAAAGACAAATCGGACGGTTCCCGCCGCGCGGGCCCGGAAAAAGCCATATACCTGGGGCGATATCCTGATTTTTATCACGCTGACGCTGCTGGCGCTGCTCATCTTCACGCCCTTCTATAACGCGGTGGTCATTTCGCTGGAGTCCAACCGCGGCTTCGCGCTGCACCCCGTATCGCTGTACCCGACTGAGATCACCCTCAACAACTACGTGTACGTGCTGAAGAACGGCAATATCCTGAACGGCTACATCAGCACCATCCTGATCACCGTGGGCGGCACCGTGCTGAGCATGATCGCCATGATCATGATGGCCTACGTGTTCTCCCGCAAGGCGTTCCCGGGGTCGCGGCTGCTGTTCGCGCTGGTCATGTTCACCATGTTCTTTTCCGGCGGCATGATCCCGACCTACCTGCAGTTCAAAAACCTGGGCCTGATCAACTCCCGCTGGGCCATCATCCTGTACTGCGGCGTATCCACCTACAACCTGATCATCATGCGCAGCAGCTTCCAGCAGACGCCGGTCGACCTGGAGGAGGCGGCGAAGATCGACGGCGCGAACGACATCACGATCTTTTTCCGCGTGATGCTGCCGCTGCAGAGCGCCATCATCGCCACCTTCACCCTGTTTACCGCCGTGGGTTACTGGAACGAGTGGTTCTGGTCCATGCTGCTGATCAACTCCGCGCAGAAAATGACGCTGCAGACCGTGCTGCGCGCCATCGTCGCCGAATCCGCCGCCTATTCCGACATCGCCTCCGGCGATACGGACGTGAACGTCTTCACCGCCGGCATCAAGATGGCCGCCGTGGTGATGACCACGCTGCCCATCATGTGCTTCTACCCCTTCCTGCAGAAGTACTTCGTCAAGGGCGTGCTGGTGGGGGCGATTAAGATGTGAGGGCGTTATTTGCGGTCCGACGGAGACCGTGAAATATCATTATCCACCCCAACAACCAAAGGAGGTATGACCATGAAACGCCTGTTCGCACTGGCACTGGCCGCAGCCCTGCTCCTGTCGTGCTGCTCCGCGCTGGCTGACTATGACACCCACGTCAGCTTCACCCTGAACGGCACACACACCAACTCCAACATGGATTACAACCACGACGCGATGTACGATTACATCGCCGGCATGTTCAACTTCGATTACGAGGTGTTCCCCGTATCGAAGGACGCGCAGTCCGAAAAGATCCGCGCGTGGATCAACGGCGGCACCATGCCGGACACCGTCACCTGGCGCGACTTCAATTACCAGGAGTATGTGACCTACGCGGAGCAGGGCCTGATCGCCGCGCTTCCGGACGACTGGGACACGAAGTATCCTGACCTGTACGACATGATGAAGAGCAGCATGGGCGAGGAGGCGCTCCGGAAGTTCTACGTCGACGGCGCCTGCTGCGGCATCGCGCACGCCCGCAACTACCGGTTCAACAAGGTCAGCACCCTGGTCGACCACCTGTCGGTGTACTACCGCAAGGACTGGGCGAAGGAGCTGGGCTTTGAGTTCGGCGACGTGATCACCCTGAGCCAGCTGAAGGCCTACCTGCGGGCCTGCATCGACAACGACATGGCCAAGAACGGCAACACGCTCGGCCTGACCGACGAGCCCGGCTACCTGGCCCGGTTCTGGATGCTGTTCGCGGACCATCCCTATGACAAGTTCCATCGCACGGACGACGGCTACGCCTGGGGCTTCACTGATCCGACCGTACTCGAGGCGCTGAAGATCGCCAACGAGTGGTACGCCGAGGGCCTGATCGACCGCGACTTCTACCTGAACAAGTCTGAAAACTCCATCAGCAACTTTACCAGTGGCATCGCCGCGGCGTTCTACCACAACTGCGCCGTGTCCAGCTACCTGGGCTATGCCACGACGTTTGAAAACTCCACCGGCCTCAAGTGCGACGACTGCATCGCCATCGCGACCATCGCCACCGACGACGGCGTCACCCGCGCCGAGGAGACGGACAACTGGTGGTCCGTGACCATGTTCAACCCGGATATCGACCCGGAAAAGCTCGACCGCCTGCTGAGCATGATGAACTGGGCCTGCACCGAGGAGGGTGAAATCACCATCATGCTGGGCCTGCGCGGCGAAATCTGGGACTATGACGAGAACCACAACATCGTGATGCTGACCGAGCCGGACGAGAACGGCAACTATGCGAACACCCAGGACCTGTACCCGAGCTACAGCGTATTCCGCACCCAGGGCGTCAACGCCGACGACTTCGGCTTCATCAACCCCTCCAACGACCGGAAATTCGTCGATCCCATCCTGCGCGCCTACGCCGTGCGCGATACCGGCCACATCAACTATATGGACGTCAACTACACCTTCTTCTCCAGTGAGAGCAAAGCGAACTTCTCCGTGGACCTGTCCGATGAGATCGCCAAGCTGATCATGGGCAAGGCGGAGGACCTGGAAGCGAACTGGAAGACCTGCATCGAGGAAAACAAGCCCCTGTGGCAGCCGCTGGTGGACGACCTGAACGCCGCTTTCGTCAACTAAGGAGCTTCAGGTAAACTGTACCCCGAAAAACGGACACAGGAAAAAGCGAGGCTGACAGCACCATGCCCTATCTGTATGAAACACATCTGCACACCGACGAAAGCAGCCGCTGCGGGCGGACGCCGGCGCGGGAATACATCCCGTTTTACATGGATCACGGCTACGACGGGATCGTGGTCACCGATCATTTTTACGGGAACACCAGCTATGTGCCGGATAAATCCGCGCCCTGGGCGCAGCAGGTCGACGCGTACTGCCGCGGCTATGAGGATGCCCTGGACGAGGGCGTCCGCAGGGGCTTCAAGGTGTTTTTCGGCATCGAGCAGCAGTTCGCCAACGACGAGGCCCTGATCTACGGGCCGGACAAGCAGTGGCTGCTGGACCACCCGGACGTGTACACCTGGGGACGCCGGAAATGGTTCGACGAGGTCACGGCCATCGGCGGCTGCGTGGTGCTCGCCCATCCCTTCCGGGTGCGCGACTATGTGGTCAAAATCTCGCTGAACACCTGTGTCCACGCGGTGGAGGCCTACAACTGCGGCAACCGTCCCGTGGACGATATCTACGGCCTGGCCTACGGGCGGCGTTGCGGCTGCCCCCTGACCGCCGGCACGGACATGCACTGGACCGCCCGCGCGACCGACCTGTACGGCGTGGTGTTCGACCGCCCCTGGGAGAGCGTGTTCGATTACGCCCGCGCCATCCGCCGGCGGGAGCCCTTCGGCCTCCGGTTCCCCGAGGGCCGGGGCGAGGGCCAGCCGACCCCGCTGGAGCGCCCCTATGAATACCTGGACGCGCACGAGCGCCCCGTCCCCTGGGACGTGTCGACGCTCTGGTCGCGCTGACAGACCGCGGCGCCGAATGGCGCCGGGCAGCGAACGATTCTCTCCCCATCACCAAATCGAACAGCCGCTCATTCCTCCGTCCGAAACGACGGAAGAATGAGCGGCTTTCCTGATGGCTTGATTTTTGTTTCGAAGCGAATTATAATACCCGATGATCACCGATGCGCTCAAAGCCTATGTGAAGAGCGCTGATAAAACTCCGAACCGATGATCGGAATTGAAGAGGGAGGCTTCCACGATGATACATCGGAAAAATAAACCATGGCGTCAATGGTTAAAGATCTTCGCGATGGCTTGTATTCTGCCAATACTGGCCTGTGCAGTTTCTGTCCCGGTCGCACAGACGGCGCATGCCGCAGTCAACTATAATGCGGATGCAGCGGTGAACTACGCCGTAAACCACTGGAACGACGGCGTCGGTAAATGCGATTCATTTGTCATTGCGTGCCTTGCCGCTGGGGGAATCAGCATCAACACCCTCGGCGTTGCTAACGTACATAACGCATTACTGAATTATGGAACAAGCCATCAGGTTGTGTTCGATGATAATTTTTATGCCAACTGTAAAGTGAGTGACAATGCGGGTTACATCGCGCCTGGCGATATTATCTTTTATTATTGCACCTCGTGCGGTTGTTGGACGCATACAGCCATTATCACTCGCATAGATGAAGGCGGCGTACCGCATTTTTGCTCGCACAATGCAGCAAGTTATGATTCGTATTTCAATCAGACCTATTCGGATGAACATGGCCATATCTACCCGAATATAAAACACTATGTGATTCACATCACAGGCAGTTCCGGAGCCGCGCAATTAAGCGTGTCCGCGGGCAATTCATTGTCCCCCTCGACATTTACATGGACCGGCGTGAGCGGCGCAAGCGCCTATAATTGTAGGATTTTCAAAGATGTATTGTATACTGGACAGGACTATACCCAATGGAATGTCGGTTCCGGAACTCAAGTGACACTGCCCGCCGGCACTTATTACGGCTATGTGGATACCTGCTTCAGCGACGATTCAGTCACCCAGAGCAACATCGTGCAATTCACAGTCGCCCAGGCGTACAGCGTGACCTACAACGCCAACGGCGGCACCGGCGCGCCGGCCAGTCAGATCAAAGTGAACGGCACAGCGCTGACATTGAGCGGCAGCAAGCCCACCCGTTCGGGCTACACTTTCCAGGGATGGTCTACCAGCGCCGGCGGCAGCGTCGTCTATGCAGCGGGGGCCAGCTACACGAACAATGCGTCTGTAACGCTTTACGCGGTGTGGAAGGAATTAACCTATACATTGACGGTCAAGACATACCGCAACGGCAGCGCGTCCGGCGTATACACGCCCTTTGAGCTGAAGGTCAACGGTACGACCGTGGCCTCGGAAAACGCCAGCTATTCGGGATCGTTCAAGCCAGGCAGCACCTACGCCGTGACGCCCGGCGCCGCGATGGCGGGCGACCACTACGACGGCATGACCGGCGGGGCCGCCTCCGGCACGCTGAACGGCAACGTCAGCCTGATCCTGCACTATTCCGAGACGGGCGTGCAGATCACGACGACCACGCTCCCGGACGGCGTCAGCGGCGACGACTACGACATCGAGTATCGCAGCTATGAGGAGCAGATCGCGACCGTCTCCCCCGGCAGCGACTGGGTGGAGGATACCGGCTATTCGGGGGCCTATGTGAACACCGGCTCTGTGTACACGTCCGACCTGCCGCTAGCCACCTCCAACACACGCGTAGAGGTTACAGCCCAGAGCTTCTATTATCATTTCTGCAGCGGCAGCACCGGAATGAACTGCAATTGGTGTTTGAAAGGGAACTATGTCCACGAAGACAGGATTTCTGACGTCAACAGCGTGGACATCGCCGAGACCCACACCGACAGCGACGGCACGCATCATTACTATTCCCTCAAGTGGAAGGACGGCTCCTATGCCTACTGCAATTCCGGCGGAAACCACCCGACCTGCGATGGCGCCTGGGGCACTCACGGCAATCGCAGCTATTACTGGTACAGGATGTACGCCTATCAGGACCGCGTGCAGCAGAAGCGCTACATCAGGGACACCGGCTGGACCAGCGTCATGCCCTCCGGCGGCAAGTATACGCAGGTGCGCTACACCTACAATCCCAAGGTCAGCGCCATTGATTTTGACACCTACGGCGCCGACATCAAGCGCGGCGAAACGCTTGTCCCCGGCATGACCCTGCTGCCGGAGACCGCCGAACGGGCCGATCTGACCTGGGTCAGCGACGACCCCGCCGTCGCCACCGTGGACGAAGACGGCGCCATCACCGCTGTGCGCTTTGGCTCCACCCGCATCACCGCGTCCAACGCCGACGGCAGCGTCTCCGACACGCTGTACGTGACCGTCGGTCCGAACCTCGATGCCAGCTCGATGTTCGTCGTGGACGGCGTCTCCTCCGGCTACTTCACCTCCGTCTCCGAAGAAGAGGGCACTGGCGTGACCGCCTGGCCGCTGAGCGAGTACAGCCGGGAATCCCTGGTCTGCATGGTGCGCGAGCCCGGAGACGTGCTCAGCTGCGAGGCGGCACTCAGCTTCATCAACGACCGCGACGAATACATCGCCACCTATGAAGTGACCGAGGGGAATCTCATCCCTGCCGGGAGCGACGCCTTCGTCATCAGCAAGAACACCGCCCGGAAAAATATCATCACCGCCCACATCTACGATGTGAACGAGGACGGCTCCCAGGGTCCGGAGATGGCCACCGCCAATATGGTGGTGTTCGTGGTGAACAACGACGGCACGCTGACGCTGCCCGCCGGTCTGCGGCGGCTCGAGGCCAACGCCCTGGACGGCACCGCCGCCACCATCATCCGCCTGCCCGACCATGTGACGCTGGAGGATAACAGCCTGGCCGGGCTCCCCGCCGGTACCATCATCTATTTCAACTCGGATACCATCACCCCCTTCATCGATCTGTATGTGCTGGGGACCGGGGAGGGCCGGGATCCGAATTATTACTGGATCGACACCGGTACCCCGACCATGGCCTACTTCAATGGCGACGGCTGCGCGACCAATTACTACTGCATGGGCATCAAGAAATAAGACGCAAAGGCTGCTGACAGCGCTTTATCAGGGCTGGCAGAGGATCACCGTGACCAGGGCGGCGCAGATCCTGGACGTATCCAGCATGTCCATCACCCGCTGTTTCGACGAATTGGAAGCTTTCCCGTGCGTAACCGGGCAAGGAAGCTGAGCGCCGATCCCGACAAAAAAGCGATGTGGGAAGCCTTGCGGGGTATCCTTCGGACGCCTGTGATCACGAGCTACGCGCTCAGAGAACACCCGGAACAGCCGCTTCCGCTGTCGGGTCTGTCCGCGCTGGCGCACTACTCAATGCTGGATGATGCCCTTTGCCCGGTATTGGCCATCACCAAAAAAGCCCTGACCGGCATCGACCTGTCACGCGACAGGATCGCTCCGGCAGGAGATACGCCAGGATGTGTGGCCCAGGAGTTGGGATATCACATTCCCTTCGAAGGCGGAACCGCCGTTGATCCGCTGACTGTCGCGCTCAGCATCGACGCAGAGGACAAGGCAGATCCCCGGGTCAGCATGGCGATCGATGAAATGCTGGAGAAACATGTATGGTAAAAGGGGCTGAGCGGTTCCGGAAGTATTGAACGCCAACGGTGGTATTCTGCGCGTTCCGCTCATGCTTTCGTCATGTTATGGCAATGTTATCGCCATGTTGTTGGAACCCCTGACACAGAAAACGGTTCCCTGCGTTCTTTACAGGGAACCGTCTTCCGGGGTCCTGACCATCATCACTTTGACGGCGGAGGCCTTGTCGTCGCGGCAGAGCAGCATGGCCCGGTCCATTTGTTCGAGCGGGAACTGATGGCTGATGAGCGGCTTGACATTGACAAGCCCGTTTTTGATCATGTCGATGCAGAGCGGGAAGAACAGGGCGGGCGAGGCAAAGGAATAACGCAGCTGCAGGCGCTTGAAGTGCATCCGGTTGATATCCAGCGCGCAGATGCTTTCCTGCTTGTTTTTGGCAATGCCGATCATGCTGATCACCGCGCCGAAGGAAGCAAATTCAACCGTATCGGCCAGCGTGGACGGCGGCGTGGTCACCAGCACACGGTCGACCTGCTCGCCGCGCAGGACTTCACGCGGATCGGACACATCCGTGCGGATAATGCTGTCCGCGCCATAGGATGTCGCCAGGGAGATCCTCGCCCTGGAGTGCGAATGCGCCAGCACTGTGACTTTCCCCGCGCCCTTCAGCCGGACCAGCCTGACAGCCAGCAGCGCGATCGGCCCCGCGCCGTAGATCACCACATGGTCGTTCAGCTGAATATCGGCGGTGTTGACCATGTCCACCGCGACCCCCATCGGCTCAACGACGGCGGCTTCTTCGAACGAAAGATCATCAAACCTGACCAGCGCGCCGGCCCGGGCGACCACTTTTTCGGCAAAGCCGTTATAGCGCGGCGCATAGATGTATTTGTCGCGGCACAGCTCCGGGTGGCCGTTGCGGCACATCGCGCAGTTCCCGCAGAAGCTGGACGATTCGACCGTGACCTTGTCGCCGACGCGCACGTTGCTCACCCGCGGACCGACCGCCTGTACGACGCCGGACATCTCATGCCCGAACGGCTTGAATTCCTCCGCCGTCTGCGCCGAGTTCAGGTCTGATCCGCAAATGCCGCAGGCCCTGACGTCGATCAGGGCCTCGTCCTCCCCTGGCTCCGGGCATGCGACGTCGCGTATCTCGACCAGATAGGGCGCTTTCAAAAATGCCTGTTTCATGTCCCCTCCATGATGATCATCGGTACAAACCATGCTTGTGACCGGATGGAGCGCATACGCAGCACCGGGTTCAGGGGTCGCCCTGAACCCGGTGTTGCCTGAGTCCCTTTGAGCGCGGTCTGCCCCGGCCGGCTCAGCAGCCCTTTCGCCCGCTGCGGTGGTCCGCGACGGAGCAGGCGTCGGGCGAGCCGTACTCGATCAGTCCCGCGTCCGCCGAGTCCACAGTCACCCTGCCGTCTTCAAACACAAAGGCGGGGACGCCCACATCGCCGACCGCTTTCAGATGATCAAACACCGGGCTGGTATCCCTCAGGCGCATGAAGGCGCTG
>CAMNEH010000043.1 GCA_946536315.1 uncultured Clostridia bacterium | reverse complement strand
CCCGGACGTAAAGTACCAAAAACCTATCACTTTCATAACACTTTCGTATCAGGTTTGTGACAGATCCGATGACGGATTCAGATTCAGATTCGGATTTGGATTCGGATTCAGGCGGTGCCTGACCGCACGTCACGGTGCGTCACCGTGAGCTTCCGTGAACCGCGCTTCGCCGCGGCGATCCATCCGGGCAGGAAACCGGCTCCAGAGCATCATGATGACGCGATCATATTCAGATCTTATCCCCCAGCGCGCGCTTCACCCTGCGTCCGACGGCCATCGCCAGGACAAGCTTGACCAGGTCCGGGAGGATGAACGGCCACACACACCAGCTCAGGGCCTTGGCCAGGGTCATCTCGCCGGTATAGACGCGCAGGAACCATGCGGTGCCGAACGCATAGCACAATACCAGGCCCAGCGACAGGCTGATCCACTGCGCGACCGACGAGTGCGGCCAGCGCCGCTCGAAGAGGATGCAGCACACGCCTGTCAGCAGAAAGCCCAGGATATACCCGCCCGTTGCGCCGAAGAGCGCGGCCGGACCGCCGCGGCCGCCGGAAAACACCGGCAAGCCAACCAGACCCAGCAAGATGTACAGGCCGATGGCCATGGTCCCCTTTTTGCCGCCCAGCACGATCAGCAGCGTGAATACGCCGAACGTCTGCAGCGTAAACGGCACCGCCGCCGGAATGGATATCATCGAGCAGATCACCATCAGCGCCGCGCCGAGCGCGACCTGCGTCAGCGTCAGCGCCGTTCCCCGGTTGTTCATTTCTGGCCTCCTTCCGCCGCCTGTGCGGCGTTACGCCGGCCAGCTTACCACAAAAAGCGGGAAATGTAAACCATAAATTGAAAAATGGTTTACATTTCCCGCAAGGGATGATGGCGCGATCACAGCGCGCTCAGGCGTTCCTGATCGGACTGCAGACGGTCCGAGAGCAGGTAGCAGCCCAGCTCATAGGTGAAACGGACCAGCGTGGGCTGGATGGCCCTGGGGAAGCAACTGGTAAAATGCTGGATTTCGAAGGAGAAATCGTTTTCATACCCGATCTCCCGCAGCGCCCGGACGAAGCCGGGCCAGTCGATGGTGCCCATGAACGGCGCGACATGCTCATCCTTCTGCTGGCCGTGGTTTTCAGCGATGTGGGTGCATCGAAGCCTGGCGCCGATCTTCCGCGCGGCCTCAGCGGGGTCGTAGCCGCTCAGCCAGGCGTGGCCGGTATCGAGACAGACGCCGATGTCCGGCGCATTCAGCCCGTCCACGAGGGCGATCAGGCGGTCGAGGTCGCCCCAGACGTTCGTGTGACTTTCGTTGAGGATCATGTTCTCGATCGCCATGCCGACGCCGTGCGCGCGCCAGAACGCGTGCCAGCGGCGGAAGTACGCCAGATTATATCTGAAGCTCGCCTCCGGCGAGGGCTGGCCATCCTCCAGCACGCAAACCGGGTGCGCGACCATCCATTCCACGCCGAGGGCTTCCGCCGCGAGCACACTGCGGCGCATCATCTCCTCGCCGAATTCGCCGCCAGGCGTCTCATCTTCGTTCACCGGTCCGTCGATGGAAAAGTAAGCGTGCGCCTGTTTGAATTCCACGCCCAGCGACGCCTTCAGGCGCTGCCAGTCCGCCACGTGCGCCTCCCATCCGTCCTCCGTCAGCGGCGCGACCGATCGCCCTTTGCGGCACAGCCCGCAGAAGTTCGCGTCCAGATAGTGATACCCCGCCGCCTGCGCGACGATCACGGCTTGTTCAAACGGCACCTGGTACGGATGCTTCCAATCAAAGCTCAGGATATTAGTCGATGTGGACAGTCGCATGAAATCCCCCCTCTGTTATGCAAGTGAATGTCAACTTTCCTCACTCGTAAATGCTCCTCATTCCGGCTCCTCCGCATACAGCCGCACCTCGAATACCCGCGCCTCGTCCAGGCCGTTCGTGGCGGTCAGGCGGACGCGCACGGTATCGCACGTCTCGCCGGGCAGGCGGACGCGGCACAGGCGCTGGCAGTTGTCCTTCACCTCCGCCGCGCCGATGACCGCGCCGTGACGCAGGAGCTCCACTGTGAAATTCCTGACCAGCTCGCGCGGTACGCCGGTCACCTGCTGTGACTGTCGCCGCCCGCTGAGGGTGATCTTTTTTTCGAGATCGAAATTGCTGTCGAACACCAGCTGCGCCACACGGACGCGCGAGGGATGCGCGAGGCGGAATTCCAGCCACTCCCCGCCCTCGCGGAAGCCGTCGGACCGCCAGTCGTGCCATGCGCCGTCGATATTGCGCGTGACCCCGCTGAGCAGGTTCGCGGCGGGATGCGCCGCCTGCTCGCTGGACGCGCGCACGGCGGACGTCCGTGCCAGATCGTCCGCGTCCTCGTTCTTCAGGCCAGGCAGGTAGCAGTCGTCGCGCAGGAGCGTCTGCTGCAGCGCGCGGATATCGACCTCCCGGATCGTCGTCCCGGCCCGCAGCGCCTGCGCGGCGGCGGTCCCGATGGCCTGACCGCCGATGGCGCACGTGCCCATGACGCGGGTGGACGCCATGGCGAGCTTGCTGGCGCTCATGCTGCGGCCGCTGATGTACAGGTTGACGAAGTCCCGGGCGAGATAGCACCGGTAGGGGATATCGTACGAGCCGTCAAACTCGTACACCAGCGCCGGCAGCTGATCCTTCGCGTTGAGCCCGCCGGGCGTGTGGTTGTCGATCTGCCAGCCGCCGTAGGCGACGACATCATCAAAGCGCCGGTTGGCCAGCACGTCGCATTCTGTCAGCATGTAATCGCCCTCAAGGCGTCTGCTCTCGCGCATGCCGGGAAAGATGCCGACCCACGCCAGGTCGTAGTTTTCCGCGTTGCCGTCGGTGTTCTTGATATGGTCCCAGACGCCGTACACCGCGCTGACGAGCTCGTCGCGGATCTGTTCGTACTCGTCGATGATGTCGTCCGCCGTGCCCGGCAGCTCGATCCACCAGAAGCCGTAGTCCGGACTGTAGCCGTCGAACATCATGCGGATTTCCTCAGGAGAGGCGATGGCCAGCACCTCCGGCGGAATCTGCGGCGCATGCTTGCGCAGGCGCAGGTCGTCCTCTGTGAAAGGGCGGATGGTGACCGGCGGAACGAATTTCACGGGGTGATCCGTCCGCACCGCCTTGAACAGCAGCGTGTTGCCCATGCGGTGGTTGTCCGGCGCCGGCGGGGCGTGCGGCTCGCCAAACTCCGCTTTCGCCTCGCTGCCCGTGCGGAAGGGCACGCCCACCAGCGCGCCCAGCGTGCCGTTGCCGGTGCTGTCCACAAAGATCCTGGCCGTCAGCGTCAGGTGCAGCTCCGTGGTCATCTGGTAGCAGTGCACGGCCGACACGCGATCGCCGTCCGCCTCCGCCGCGTACATCGTGGTGTTCAGGAACAGCGTCAGGTTTTCCTGGCTGCGCGCCGCCTCGAACAGCACCGCGTCCCAGATGGAATAGCAGTAGCTGTCGTTGACGCGCTTGTTGTTCAGCATCAGCTCATGCAGAATTCCGCACTCGTTCAGCTCCGGCTTTTTCTGGTTCTGGCTCGCGCCGCAGACATGCATGCGGATCTCGCTGCTCGCGTTGCCGCCGAACATCGGCCGGTCCTGTACCAGCGCGGTTTTCGCGCCGTGCCGCGCCGCCGCCAGCGCGGCGCAGAGCCCTGTCAGCCCGCCGCCGACGACCACCAGCTCAAACGCTTCGTTTTTTTGCTTATAGACCGGTGTCCCCATCGTGTACTCCTTTGCCCGTTGGCGCATATGGGATGATATTCCTGCGATTCCGACATCCGAAGTATAGCGCTCGCGTGTCGGACTGTCAATGAACTGCACAAAAAAGAATGTATGTACCCCATCATCGTCGGCGAAAAGGAATATGCTTGAACATATAACTTGCCAGTATCGTGGGGATATGATACAATGCCCGCGCACACCGCAGCGGGAGGAGGAACGGCATGGCGGGATATTATCAGCGGATCCAAGACGATGTGCGGCGGCGCATCGACACGGGGGACTGGCTGATCGGCACCAGGCTGCCGACGGAAACTGAGCTGTGCCGGCTGTACGACGTGAGCCGCAACACCGTGCGCCGCGCGCTGAGCGGCCTGGTGAAGGACGGGCGGCTGAAGCGTGTCAAGGGCACCGGTACGTTTGTGACCCGGCCGCAGATCATCGACCGGACGACGCTGTTTTTGCAGTCCTTCCGCGAGGAGCTGCGCGCGCAGGGGATGACGCCCGTCAGCGAGCTGCTGGAGGCCCGGTTCATCCCGGCCGAAAGCCCGGATATCCTCCGCGCGCTGGACGTCCCGGCGGGGGAAATGATCTTCAAGCTCCGGCGGCTCAGCTATTCGCAGGAATGGCAGGAAAAGGGCGTGATGAAGCTGACCACGGATTACTTCGTCCGCGAGGTCGGGGAGGCGGTGCAGCGCTTCGACCTGGAAAAGGAGTCGCTGACGCACGCGCTGACGGTGACCGGCTTCCTGCCCCGGCGGCTGGAAAAACGCTTCTCCGCGATGAAGATCCCGGTGCGCGAATGCCGGCTGCTGGCCGCCCGGCCGGACGACCTGGCGCTGGTGGTGACCACGCTGGCCTACAACGGGCAGGGCCGGGTATTCGAGTACAGCAAAACGCTGTATCCCCTGGACCGGTATGAATTCAAAATCTGGATCGAGAACGGAACATAAAGGAGGCTCATATGGCCATTGAAAAAGTCAGGGCTTTTTTCGCCCAATACGGATTAGCCAACCGCATCAGGGAATTCGACGTGTCCAGCGCCACGGTGGAGCTGGCCGCGGCCGCGCTCGGCTGCGAGCCCTGCCGGATCGCGAAGACGCTTTCTTTTCAGCAGAATGGGCGGCCCATCCTGATTGTGGCCGCCGGCGACGCCCGCATCGACAATCCGAAGTATAAGGCGCGGTTCGGCGAGAAGGCCAGGATGCTCACTCCGGCCGAAACGGAAACGCTCATCGGCCACGCCGTCGGCGGCGTGTGCCCGTTCGCCGTCAACGAGGGCGTCACTGTCTACGCGGACGAGTCCCTCAAACGGTTCCGGACCGTCTTTCCCGCCTGCGGCAGCGCCAACAGCGCCATCGAGCTGACCGTGGACGAGCTGGCGCGCTATTCGGGGGCTGTGGACTGGGTCGATGTTTGCAAGAACTGGCAAGTGTGAATGCGGGAGTGCGATCCCTGTCCCGGCGGGCAGCGCAGGGATAAACGCTGGACATGAGCGGCCAGCGCGTGTACCATGAGACCTATCTGAGTTATGCGATAAAAAAATGCGCCGAACATAATCCACTTTCTTTCAGGCACCGAAGAACCTTTAGCCAGCTCTCTTTGTTCTCCTTGCCTCCCTCCGCTGCTCCTTTGATTTTTTCATTTACCTGTATATTTTTGCTCATAGGAAGCCCTCTTCTGTGCAGATTATGTATGGGAGCTTTATCTTACATGTCCTGGGCTTCCTGCGAAACTTGACTGTATCGCCAATACGGGGAGCGTCACAATGGGCGGACTTTCCGTCAGCTCGCCCGGCCCATTATTATCAGTTTTTATGGTAAAAACCCTATCATCAGAACGTATCTTATTCTTGTTTAGTACTCCTCATCTATTTCGAGATAATCCACATATAATTTTGGCACTTTATTCTTAGTTCCTAATAATGTCTGGTATATGTATGGTTCATCAAAATTCACATGTCCCCATATTTTCAATTTATCTTCAACCAATATTTCATCATCGTCTTTATTTGGCATATAAGTAAACCAGTATACATTACCTTCCTTATCAGCAAGGAGCCATTCATTAAAGTATTTACTGCCAACGTCTTGTATAGCATATCCCTCTACGTATACATCGACTCCAACATAATCGGATAGATTTCTCATGATTTTTTTATATGGAATCACGTCGTATCTTTCTGATTTATACTTGTTTTCGATCTGAGTTATACTATATCCTTCACCAATACATTCATAACTAATGATCTGTGATGGTAAAATCAGTTCGGTGTATTTTGATGTATCAAAAACTATATGATATTTATTTCCTATTTTCATTATTGAACTAAGATCATATGTGTACGTTCTTTCATAATTACCGCTATCATCTTCAAGCCACAACTCACTATAGCTGTCACCATGTGACACTCTTCCAATGATTGCATCAATTGATGCTGTGGTTTCATTCTCTGCTTTTGTATAAAAGCCTTCCGTTAAGCATAAAAGAAATATCAATAGCAATATCCCATACCTTTTCATTGTGTTTACCTCCTTTTTCGTTATTGTATATAATGAAGTTATTTGTCAATTTTTTTATTTTCTCTCTTAGGACTATCGCTTACGAAAACTCTGTGCAGTGGAAAGCAAAATTAGGAGCGACATCAGGAGCGTAATCAAAAGACCGGGCACAACGCTGGCGCTTGCCAGCCAGAAAGTCTATGCCGTGGGTTTCGAGAACCTGATGATCTTCAATCAAGGCCCTGATTCCTTCCAAGGTGACCATCACCAGCACTCTGCGGGAGACAAAAAACGGCTTATCTGCTAATAGCATTTCGCGAGGCTGTGGCCAACACCCTGACTCATCATGATTTTAGCATCTTCGGCACAGGCCTGACAACGAGAGATTACGACAGCAGGATCGAGATCCTCAATTTCGGTACGCCTTTAGTGAGCTTTCAGCAGATCATCAATAATCCCTGAATTTCCGGTTCACATAAATATTCTGAGTTTTGGATAAGTTTGTACTATTAATCCCACAGTTTAGTTTGCGACCATTGATTTTCCTTGCTTTTCTGACAGTGAAGGTTTCAGATTCTCTCTGTCTTTCTTAGTATTATTGTACTATGAATCCTTGCTGTCGATAGATCATGTCAGATAAGCCCAATTTCTCAAGCAACCAGAATTCTTAACCGCTTGAGGCTTATAGGAGACTGTCGTAGATCATGTAAGTTTGTAGTACAAAGAATTCCAAAACTCAGATAAATATACATCCGCTGGTTGTCCCGCTGCCAGCAGCGGTGTGACATCCAGATCCCGGTAAATCTGTTCCTGTTTCTTCAGCACCTCACCCTGAATCAGGGCTTTCCCCGGCTCCTTAAAGCATTCAATCACATCCAGTTCGTCCAGTAATTCGTGCAGGGTATATGTTGCGAAGAGCCCCTTCTCATCCATCTTCTTCTGAATGTAGGAGAGATAAATCAACGCAATAAACTCGACAAACAGCTTCCCTTCCAGAGAGCTTTCGGAAGAAGTCATCGTTCTCTTCAGATTCAGCCGTTCCTTCACATTCCAGAATGCCTTTTCCACGACATCCCGCATTCTGTAAAGGATCAGTGCTGTGACCGGATCCTTGACTTCGTTGCTGATCAGAACGAAGAATCCATAGCGCTCATGCGCCGCATCGACAGCATCCTGTTTGACGGTCAGGAAGATTCCTACCTTAGTTGAGAATCTGCCCGCTGCTGAGCACCCGGTCCGGAGCAGATTGAGCAGCGGTTCCGGGAGTAACTGAGCATGGCTCCCAGCATTCATTGAGCAGGCCACAGGTTAGCTTGAGCTGGGGGGGGTAGAGCCGCCAGTTTCCTATCAGAAAACATCATTATAATTCTCGCGAATCCAAGCTCATAACAGTTTTTTACAATAAAATGGAGCTTTTTTCCATCTCCTCAGTGGTCAAAAGCTCCGCTTTTTTAACTTGGGTTGTGCAACAGTCCCTGTGCATGTGTGCCGCGCTTACTGCGCGATTTTCGCGTTGATGGCGTCCACGACCTGCTCCGCCGGGATGCCGTGCACCGCGCAGGCCTCCTCGAGCGATTCCATCTGAGATGCCGGGCAGCCCAGGCAGTGCATGCCGATAGAGAGCAGAATATCCACCGTTTCCGGATGTTTGTTGACGATTTCGCCGATCAGGGTTTCCTTGGTCACCGCGTTTGCCATGTGCAACCTCCACCATTCTTCTCTGAAGATTTTTCGTCCGTCCGCCGGCGCTTTTCGCCCGCCGGGTCCGACGCCGGTATTATACGCTGTTTTCACCGGATTGTCTATCTCTTTTTACGCGATCTGGAATTCCTTGTACAGCTGCTGGCGGTACTCGCTGTCCGTCGCGGCGCGGGCAACATCGCTGTTCCGCCCCAGGCTCAGCAGCCGATCGATCAACGCGCCCAGCTTGCTTTCGCCCTTTTCCATGCCTTTTTCCATGCCCTCAGCGCGTCCTTCCGCCCGGGCCTCCTCGCGAAGCATGTTCATATTTCTAACTTCATCATACTCTGTAATGCACATACGTTTCACCTCCGCCTTATTCGAAAGCAAAAACCCTTTGATCGGCGAGTCGTCCGGTAATTCATCGATCGCTGCCGCGGCGCTGTCGTCCGCGCTCATGCCGGCGGATACCTTCTGTCTGAAATTCTGCACAAATACGGCGTAATCATTCAGCGGACGGCTCATGTCCATCAGCGCGCGGTTCCGGCCGTAGTTGATGTTCAGCATCGTCACGTTCGCCGCGATATCCGCTTCCGCGCCTTGAGGAAACGCGCTTTGCAGGCGCAGCACCGTCCGGTCCGGCTGCTCCTGCAGACCGTTATAGAAGCAGACCAGTTTTGGCGCCGGCAGCATCTGCTGACGGCTGCTGTAGAGGTTGATGTGGTTCCGCTCATCCTCCACATACTTGCTGTATACCATGCCGGCATAGATCAGCATGCGGATCGGCATGTTGGGGTTGACGGATGCCTGATGCTCATAGAAATTGATCGTGTCCGCGATGAGGAACGACAGGTCGTTCTTCATGCTCATGTAGAGCGCGTCCTCGATCGTGGTGATCTCCAGCGCGTCGGGATCGGTGTAATGACTCCCGTTGACCGCGTTGTACAGCGACAGCGTCCACACCTTGTTCTCCGGCCGGCCGAAGATAAATCGAAACAGCCTGTCCTTGCTTGATCGATTGATGACTTCACTCATGCGGCATCACTCCCTTGCGCAAGGATATTATACCGCATTTCCGGTGGAATGACAAGGGAGGGAGATGGTCGGCGCGCTCATTTCACGAATCATATATGAACTGCAATGGAGCAAAAAAGCACCCTTTTCCCCTCCCCCAAAAATAGCACCGCCCTGCGCTGTACACGCAGGGCGGCGGGAGGCTGAGGGGGGATTACTTCTTGATGTACATGTAGGCGCCGGCGCGGATCAGGTTGCGGTTGGTGATCTGCGGGTTGTAGGACAGCAGGGCGTCCACGGTGGTCTTGTTCGCCTTCGCGATCTTGTACAGGGTGTCGCCGGGCAGGATCTTGTAGATCCTGTAGCCCTTCTTCTCAGGCAGCATCGGGTATTTGCCGCCGGCAGCCTCTTCCATTTCTTCCATGTTCAGTTCAACAGCCTTGTTTTCCATTTCACTCATTGTCTTTTTCCTTTCTCAGTCAAGCGGATTGAATTTTGTCGTTGGGGAAGCACCGTTTGGTGTTTCCACTGGTTGATACGCAGCTCTTTGCGGGGTGGCAGTCCGTACGGAAAAAACTGTGAAAAAATTTTTTTGACGTCCGGATGCGGGCTCATTGTATCACGTCCGACGAGGGCTTGTCAAACGCTGCGCGCAGGATTTACATTTGGCGTCCGGGTATGCTATAATGGCCTCCGATCTCATATTGCAGCCCAATTCTCACACGAATCCCAATCTGACACGGAGGAAACCGCCTATGATGGATTTCATGGAGATGCCCTATGAACGCCCGGACATGGCGCAGCTGAAGCGCTGCTACGAACAGGCCGCCGCTGCGCTTGCCGGCGCGGCGGATTACGCGGAGGCGAGGACCGCGTATTTCGCGCTGCAGGCGCAGGAGGAGCAGGCGGAAACCATGCACTCGCTGGCCTCCGTGCGCAACACCATCGATACGACCGACGCGTATTACGACACCGAGATGAAGTGGCTGCGCGAGCAGTCCGCGGCGCTGATGCCCCTTCGGAAGCGTTTCCAGCAGGCGCTGGCCGGCTGCGCCTTCCGGCCCGACTTTGAGCGGGAATTCGGCGCGCAGCTGTTCCGCCTGGCCGACGCGGAGCGCCGGACCACGGACGACTGCATCGTGCAGGACACCGTGCGCGAGGGCGAGCTGCGCCAGGAATACCAGAAGGCGAGCGCGCTGGCGACCACCGTTTTCCGCGGCGAAACGTGCAATTTCTACGGCCTGCTCAAGCACATGGAGAGCCCCGACCGCGAGGAGCGCCGCGAGGCCTACCGCGCCTGGGCCGCGCTGTACGCCGACATCAGCCCGCAGCTGGACCGCCAGTACGACGAGCTGGTGCGCCTGCGCGACGGCATGGCGCGCAAGCTCGGCTTCGGCAGCTATACCGACCTGGCGTACCTGAAGCGCCGGCGGTTTGATTACACGCCGGAGGACGCCGCGCGCTTCCGCGCCCAGATCAAGGCCGTCGTCACGCCCGCGGTCGCCCGCCTGCGCGAAAAGCAGCGCCGCCGCCTGGGCCTGGACCGGCTGTGCTATTACGACGAGGCGCTGCTCTTCCCCCAGGGCAATCCCGATCCCATCGGCGACACGCCCGCGCTGATCGAAAAGGCGCGGCGCATGTACCGCGAGATGAGCCCCGAAACCGGCGAGTTTTTCGACTTTATGGCGGACTACCACCTGTTTGACCTGGAGACCCGGCCCGGCAAGCGCATGGGCGGGTACATGACCAGCTTCCCCGCCTGGCGGGCGCCGTTCATCTTCAGCAATTTCAACGGCACCAGCGCCGACGTGGACGTGCTCACGCACGAGGCCGGACACGCCTTCCAGGGCTATTTGGCGATGCGCGCCATCCCCGTCGCCGAGCTGCACGGCTCGACCTCGGAAGTCAACGAGATCCACTCCATGACCATGGAGCACTTCGCCTACCCGTGGATGGACAGCTTCTTCGGCGAGCGCAGCGAGGAATACGTGACCGCGCACCTGATCGGCGCGCTCAGCGTGATCCCGTACATGGCCTGTGTCGACGAATTCCAGCACCGCGTGTACGCCGAGCCCGGCATGACCGCCGCCGGCCGCCGGGCCGTATGGCGCGAGATCGAGCGCGAATACATGCCCTGGCGCGATTACGACGGCGAGCCGTTCCTGGAGGAGGGCGGCTTCTGGATGCAGAAGCAGCACATCTTCCTGTATCCGTTCTATTATATCGACTATGCCCTCGCCCAGATGTGCGCCTTCCAGTACTACGGGCGCATGAAGCGCGACCGCGCCGGCGCCTGGGCGGACTACCTGCGCCTCTGCCGCGCCGGCGGCACGCAGGGCTACTTCGAGCTGCTGGACACCGGGCATCTGCGCAATCCCTTCGGTGAGGGCGCCGTCATGGAGAGCGTCGGCCACGTCATCGAAGAGCTGGACGCCCGGTACTGAGATTGCGCCTGTTCAGGCTAAGACTGAACAGGCGCCGCATGGGGGACTGGCGTCCCCCATGCTCAGTTCGACGAGGACGATGACGACGAGGCTCCCGAGGCGTTCTCGCGGTCCCTGATCATATGCTGCAGCGTGACCAGGATGGCGACGATGGTGTGCTCGTGCTCCGGCTGGTAAATATCGATGCAATACTTATCGTGGATCGAGAACAGCTTCTGCCCGATGACCGCGATCACGCCGCCTTCCCGGTCATACAGCTCAAAATTGAGCCCGGCGATATTGCCGCGCAGCTGCCAGCCAAGGCCCTCGATGTTGGTGATGTCTTTGATCAGGTGGAACAGCTCGTTGGACAGCTCGAACTGTGTCCCGTCCGCCATGGTCACGAAATGCCGCTCATGCAGCGTGAAAAGCTTCCGCTCGATGTGCGCCACCTGATTCCCGTCGGCGTCCTGGATATCCGTCTTGTCGTGCAGGGAAGGGAATTTGGTGTTGGCCTGATAGACCACGCGGTTCTGGTCGTCCATGATGTCGATGTGATGGTGCAGCGTCCACACCTTGGTCGAGGTGAACAGGGATTTGACCGGTTCCCCGAATCGTTCCACGTTGTTGACGTTGGCCTGCTCCCCCGCTTCGCGATAACGCAGATGCTTTGAAAAAACGCCCATACTGCCGTCCTCCTTCAGCAAATGATTTCCTGGACAGTATACCACATTTTGGGGCCGGAAAACAGCTTTTTTCCCCCGCAAAACAGGGCTTGTATTTTGCGCGGATTTCATTTATAATGAAAAGGCATTGAACGGATTCCCCCTTTTGGCGCGTTTTTCATTTGCCTGTTCGTCGACGACGGATTCTGATCAGCGCATGGCGCTGTTTGGAAATATCAGCGGCTGTGGCCGCAAAAAACACAAGGAGGAAACTTCCCATGAAAAAGCTGCTTGCCCTGGTCCTGGCGATGTCCATGCTGCTCGGCGCCGTCGCGCTTGCCGATGGCAACGCGCTGGTGTCCTGGTACACCTTCGGTGACGTGTATCTGACCAGCGTCCGCACCGCTCTGGACGAAGCCTTTGCCGCCAAGGGCATCACCGTGACCGACAAGGATTCCAACGCGATCCAGACCACCCAGACCGACGACATCAACACCGCCGTGCTGATCGGCACCAACGCGCTGGTCATCAACCTGGTCGAGTCCGGCTCCATCTCCGTCGCCCAGTCCCTGCTGGACGTCGCGAAGGGCGCCAACCTGCCCGCCGTGTTCTTCAACCGCGCCGTGTCTCAGGACGACGCCGAAGCCAAGGCCATGTTCGAGGGCTATGAGAAGTCCGCTTTCATCGGCACCAACTTCGAAGAAGCCGGCAAGATGCAGGGCGACATGATCGGCGCCTACGTGCTGGAAAACTATGACGCGATCGACCTGAACGGCGACGGCGTGATCAGCTACGTCATGTTCAAGGGCGACGACGCCAACCAGGAAGCCATTGCCCGCACCAAGTACGGCGTGGAAAACGCGGACGCGGTCCTGACCGCCGCCGGCAAGCCCGCCCTCAAGTTCTATGACGACAACAACGCCAACAAGTACCTGGTCGACCTGAACGGCACCTGGTCCAACACCGCCTCCTACGAGTACATGGGCACCATCCTGTCCCAGTACAACGAGAGCAACGGCAACATGATCGAGCTGGTCATCGCCAACAACGACGATATGGCCATCGGCGCGATCAACTACCTGAAGACGGTCGGCTACAACGACGGCAAGGGCAAGACCATCCCCGTGTTCGGCGTGGACGCCGTTGACGCCGCGAAGGCCGCCATCGACGCGGGCGAAATGGCCGGCACCATCAAGCAGGACGCCGTGGGTATGGCGGACGCTGTGGCGACCATCACCGCGAACCTGATCGAAGGCAAGGACAAGTTTGAAGGCCTCAACGAGAACTATCGCGTGGTGGACGGCTGGTTCGTCCAGATCCCCTATGCGATGTACACTGGCGAATAATCCCATTCGCCCATCATCCACAAGCGCGGAGAGGTGTCCCCCTCTCCGCGTTTGTGGATAAGGGCTTTACGAGAGAGAAGAAGTCCCCCTCCCCCTTATCAAGAATCCTTTCAGGAAGGAGCCGCTGTGAATGATCAAAGGCCAAGAACTACTGCGCATGCAAGGCATTACCAAATCCTTCCCGGGCGTCAAGGCGCTCGATAACGTCCAGCTCAGTGTGAAGGCGGGGTCGGTGCACGCGCTGATGGGCGAAAACGGCGCGGGCAAATCCACGCTGATGAAATGTCTTTTCGGCATCTATCACAAGGACGCGGGACATATTTTTCTCGAAGGGAAGGAAGTCAATTTTTCCAACTCCCGCGAGGCGCTGGACAACGGCGTCGCCATGGTGCACCAGGAGCTGAACCAGGCGCTGAAGCGCAATGTGATGGACAACATCTGGCTGGGCCGCTATCCCCGGATGAAGGGGCTGCCGCTGGTCAGCGAAAAACAGATGTACGAGGATACCATGCGCGTCTTCAACGAGCTGGATATCCACGTCGATCCGCGCACGGTCATGAGCAAGATGCCTGTTTCGCAGCGGCAAATGGTGGAAATCGGCAAGGCGGTCTCTTTCAATTCCAAGATCATCGTGCTTGACGAGCCGACTTCCTCGCTGACCGAGGAGGAGGTGGAGCACCTCTTCCGCATCATCAACATGCTGCGCGACCGGGGCTGCGGCATCATTTACATTTCCCACAAGATGGACGAGATCCTGCGCATCAGCGACGAGGTCACCATCATGCGCGACGGGCAGTATATCACCACGCGTCCCGCCGCCGAGCTGACCAAGGCGGAAATCATCCGCCTGATGGTCGGCCGTGAGATGACCAACCAGTTCCCGCCCAAGCTGCAGAACCCCTATACAGAGGACATCATGCGCGTGCAGGGACTGACTGCGCAGTATTCGCAGCTCAGCGACGTCAGCTTCTCGCTGAAAAAGGGCGAAATCCTCGGCGTCGCCGGCCTGGACGGCTCCGGCCGGACCGAGCTGCTGGAGAACATCTTCGGCGCGGCGACCCGCAGGAGCGGCATGATCTATAAGGACGGCAAGCCCGTGCGCAACCGTACCCCGCGCGAATCGATCGCCAACGGCTTCGCGCTGGTGACGGAAGAGCGCCGCGCGACCGGCATTTTCGGCATCCTGAACATTCAGGAGAACACCGTCATCGCCAGCCTGAAGAAGTACCTGAGCGGCATCCTCCTTCAGTCAAAAAAAATGTCCGCCGCGACGGACAGCATGATCAAGGCCATGGCCATCAAAACGCCCAGCCAGAAAACCAAGATTCAATCGCTCTCCGGCGGCAACCAGCAGAAGGTCATCTTCGGCCGCTGGATGCTCACCGAGCCGGATATCCTGCTTCTGGACGAGCCGACGCGCGGCATCGACGTCGGCGCCAAGTATGAGATCTATCAGCTGATCCAGAACCTGGCCAGGCAGGGCAAATCCGTGATCATGGTCTCCTCCGAAATGCCCGAGCTGCTCGGCGTATGCTCGCGCATCCTCGTCATGTCAGGCGGCCGCCTGGCCGGCGAGGTCGACGCGGACAATACGACCCAGGAGGAAATCATGACACTGGCCGCCATGTATGTGTAAGGAGGAAGCATTATGACCACTGCCAAAAAGCCATCTGTCTCGACCACGAGAGTGTTAGAGTGGGTCCTGGACCACGCGATGATCCTGATCATCATCCTGCTGGGCATTTATACCGCCATCCGGACCAACGGCGGGTTTGTCAAGCTGCCGAACATCATTAACCTGCTGAAGCTGACCGCGGCGCGCCTGCCCATGGCACTGGGCGTGGCGGGCTGTATCGTGCTCGCCGGCACCGACCTTTCCGGCGGCCGCATGGTCGGCCTGGCCGGCTTTATCGCCGCGATCATCATCGGCGCGATCAGCGGCGAGGCCGCCCCCATCATCGCCATTCTGGCCGTCATGGCCGCCGGCATCGCCATCGGCTTTATCAACGGCTTCTGCATGGGCAAGTTCAAGCTGCACCCCTTCATCGTCACCCTGGCCACCCAGCTGATGATCTACGGCCTGTACCTGACGGTGTCCAACTCCAAGCAGATCGCGGTATCCAGCTTTGCCAACCAGCCGATGTTTTACATCAGCGGGCAGCCCGTGCCGTGGTACGTGCTGCTGGCCATCATCATCACGGTGGTGATGTGGTTCGTGTGGAACAAGACCACCTTCGGCAAAAACATGTTCGCCGTCGGCTCCAACGAGGAAGCCGCGCGCGTATCCGGCGTCAACGTGCTGTTCACCATCATCTTCGTGTTCATGCTCGCCGGCGCGCTGTACGGCTACACCGGCTTCATCGAGGCCTGCCGCATCGGCAATTCCAGCGCGACCCTCGGCCTGAGCTATGAAAACGACGCGATTTCCGCCGTCGTTATCGGCGGCGTCTCGTTCGTCGGCGGCACCGGCAAGATTTCCGGCGTCATTCTCGGCGTGTTCATGATGCAGCTGATCATGACCGCCATGACCTTCCTGGGCATCTCCGGCGGCGTCGCCTACATCATCAAGGGCGCCGTCATCCTGGTCGCGTGTATCCTGGATATGCGCAAGTACATGACCAAGAAATAAGCCTTTTCTCCGTCCCGCGGCACGTCCGCGGGACGATTCTGCCATTTTGGGGAGCATGCCGCCATGGAGCAGCCACTGTATACGCTCACCAGCAGCGTCAATCGCCACAATCACGCCCGATGCGAGGTGTACGCGGACCGGGTCGTCCTGTCCACCGCCTGCGACGGCGGGCTTTTTCCCGTCTACGAGAACGCGGAGCGCGTGATCCCGATCGCGGACCTGGAAAAGGTCGTCGTGTCCCGGGGCGGCGTCCGGCTGTTCGCGCATCATCCCAACTGCATCCATTTCGTCGTGCGCGGCGCGCGCAGGACCGTGGATCAGATGTACCGCGACCGCGCCTTCCACGCCAGCGATTACCTGGGCGAGGGCGTGTTCCAGCTCGCGCCGAAAAGCGAAGCCGAGCTCGAGGAAAAGCTCGGCGTCGCGCGCGATATCCGGCGATATATCGAAAGCGTCCTCGGTGATGATTCCGTCAAAGACTGAATCATCACCGCATGGGGGGACAGGAGAATGAACATGGAACGATTTGCGTGGAAGGGCCGCATCCGGCCCGGGATGCAGGCGGAGTACAAGCGCCGCCACGACGAGATCTGGCCGGAGATGCTCGCCCTGCTCAGGTCCGCCGGCATCCGCAATTACTCGATCTGGAGCGACGGCAGCGAGGTATTCGGCTATTACGAGTGCGAGCATGGCGTCGACTTCGCCGAGCGGACGCAGGCCGCCAGCCCCGTCGTCGACCGGTGGAACGAATACATGCGGGACGTGCTCGAGCTGGAGATGGACCCCGAGACCGGCGCGCAGCCGAAGCTGCGGCCCATGTTCCTGATGGAGTGACGCCGGATGAATCATCAGGAAGCGCGACGCCTGTACGCGCAGTGCGCGCTCACGGAGCGCGAGCAGTATCTGGCGCAGCGCGCGGCGCAGAAGCCGGGACGGATGACCGCGCAGGAAAAGCGGGAGTACCTGCAGAGCCAGGCGTTTCAGAATACGCTGTACCAGCTCAAGCGCCGGGACAAGGTATACCAGGCGCTGCAGCGCGGCGAGCTGATCCTGGATTACCACCAGACCGAGTTTGAGACGCTCGCCCCGCTGATCATGGAAGAGGCCGGCGCGGGCCTGCCCGTCAGCCTGCCCTTTCTGCGCTCGGTGGCGAAAAGCAAAATCTCCCTGTCCCGCGCGCACGCCGCGCTGGACATGATCACGCAGCAGATGCCGGCGCTGTACTTTCAGCGCAATTTCAAGCGCCACGCCCGCATGGCGGAAAGCGCCGTCGAGCGCTGGCTGCTGCACGGTCCGCTGACGGACAGCATTCCCCAGGACGGCAGTGTCGAGCAGGTCGCGGCGTGGGCGCACCGCCACCTGTTCGGGCGCGGGCTGACGCAGGCGCATGTGGACCGCGCGTTTTCCCCGCAGTCCCTGGCCGGGGTCCTGCAGCGCGACATCGAGCGCGCGTACCCCGAGCTGAAGGCCTGCGGCCGCATCCGCGACGAGCGCGGCGAGCAGCTTTCCTCGCTCCTCGCTGAGGAAACAGCCAGCGCCGCGCGGCGCATCCTGTCCGAGCTGAAACGGCGTTTCCCCCAGAAGCGCCTGCTGAACCTGCTGCCGCAGAACGACGCCATCCGCCGCCTGCAGAAGCAGACCGACGAGCGCCTCCGGCATGAGAAGCGGCTGCAGGACGCGCTGCTGAACGCCGTACCGGCGCAGTACCGCGACCTGTATCCCCTGGCGCGGCAGATGCGCCGGCGCTTTATCCTGCACCTGGGGCCGACCAACTCCGGCAAGACGCACGAGGGCGTCCAGCGGCTGAAATACGCGCAGCACGGCATTTACCTGGGCCCGCTGCGCCTGCTCGCCGCCGAGCAGTTCGATACGCTGAGCCTGATGGACGTGCCCTGCTCCCTGGTCACGGGCGAGGAGCAGATCCGCGTGCCCGGCAGCCGCGTGCAGGCCTCCACGGTTGAAATGGCCGACCTGAAGGCGCGCTACGACGTCGCGGTGATCGACGAATGCCAGCTGATGGCCGACCGCGACCGCGGCGGCGCGTGGACGGCCGCGATCCTCGGCCTGTGCGCGGACGAGATCCACGCCTGCGCCTCGCCGGACGCGGAGGGGCTGCTGACGCGCATCATTCAGGACTGCGGGGACGAGTTCACCATCGTGCGCCACGAGCGCATGACCCCGCTCCAGGTCGAAAAGGAAGGCTTCCAGTTTCCCGGCTCCGTGCGCCCCGGCGACGCGCTGATCGTGTTTTCCAAGGCGCGGGTGCACGCGGTGGCGGCCGAGCTCAGGAGCCGCGGCTGCCGCGTATCGCTGGTCTACGGCGCGCTGCCGCCGGACGTGCGGCGCGACCAGGCGCAGCGCTTTCAGCGCGGGGAGACCGAGGTCGTGGTCTCCACCGACGCCATCGCCATGGGCATGAACCTGCCCATCCAGCGCGTGGTGTTCCTGGAATCGGAGAAATACGACGGCGACATCACGCGCACCCTGACCGACGCGGAATTCAAGCAGATCGCCGGGCGCGCGGGCCGGTACGGCATCTATGACATCGGATACGTCAACGCCTTCGGCTTCAAGCCGCTGGTCGCCCAGGCGCTCAGGAAGCCGCTGCTTCCCCTGACCGAGGCCGTGATCCGTTTCCCGGAATCCCTGCTCGGCCTGCCGCTGCCGCTGACGCAGATCATCAACCAGTGGCTGATGATGGAGGACAAGGGCTGTTTTTCCAAGGCGTCGACGGCGCGCATGGCCGTGCTCGCGGGCATGCTCGAAACCCCGCGCACCGACAAGCAGCTGCTGTACCGGTTCATCTGCATCCCGTTCGACGAGACGGAGCCCGAGCTGCTCACGCGCTGGAAAACCATGTACCACGCGGAATGCCGGGGCGAGCACGCGCCGATCCTCGAGGAGATCCCCGACACGCTGGTGCCTGAGGAATGCGGCGTGGCCATGCTGGATGGGCTCGAGGCGGACTACCGCCGCTGCGACCTGTATTACAACTACGCGCGCCTGTTCCTGGAGGACCCGGACAGCGTCCTCACGGAGATCCAGCGCCGGAAGGACCTGATTTCCCAGGGCATCATCCACATCCTGTCCACCCAGAAGCTGAACGCGAAAACCTGTATATCCTGCAAAAAACGCCTGCCCTGGAACTGGCCCTACCGTCTGTGCGACACCTGCTACCGCCGCCAGACCGGCTTCCGCACGCCCGCCCGGCGGCGGCGGGCAACTTAAAGGAAACGCTGATTTAATGAAGTGGTTGGATGGCAGATGGATTTTTCGGGCTGA
>CAMNEH010000042.1 GCA_946536315.1 uncultured Clostridia bacterium | reverse complement strand
CTGTTGACACTCCCCTGCAATGTCAGCTGATCCCAGCCCTCGAACGCCTTGCTTCCTATTTTTTCCACGCTCGCAGGCACATAGAGGCTGCCGAGATTTCGGCAGTTGCGGAAGGCGAAGCTTCCGATTTCCTTCAGCGTCTCAGGCAGCGTCACAGCGCGCAGCGCGTCACAGTTTTCAAACACATTATTGGCGATTGCCGTCACTCCGGCAGGAATGATGGCCTCCGTCAGCTGCCGGCATTCAGCGAACACGGCGTCGCCCAGCTCCTCCAGCCCGGCAGGGAACTGGACGGTCTGCAATGCGGTTTCCTTCAGCGCGTACGATCCGATCTTCTTCAATGAGGCAGGAAAATTGATTTGAGACAATTGGGCGCAGCCGTAAAACGCGTCCCTTCCGATTTCCGTCAATCCGTCCGGCAGATGCACCGTCGTCAGCTGACCGCAGCGGTACGCCAGGTACTCCGGCACAACGTTCAGGGTCGCCGGCAGGCTCAGTGTGGTCAGTCCGCTTTGTTCGAACGCGTATTCGCCCAGTTGGTGCAGGCCAGCCGGCAGATCAAGCTGTTCCAGGGCATCGCAGCCATAAAATGCGCTGCGGCCGATCGACCGCAGCCTGTACGGCAGGTTAATGGCCGTCAGCTGATCGCAGTTCGCGAACGCGTAATCGCCGATCCGCTGGACGGTGGCGGGCAGGCGGATTTCCTGAACCATCCTGACCCTGTAAGTGATGTTCGCGAAGGCGTAGTCCTCGATGGCCGTAACCCCGTCCATGACCGTGTACTGGGTATTGGTGGACAGGCAGGTGATCAGGCGCGCGTCCGTTTTATCGAACAGCGCGTCCTGCAGGAAGGCGAGCGTGGGGTGCGCATCGGACAGCACCAGCTTTCCCAGCCTCATGCAGCCCGCGAACGGGTTGCCGTAAAGCGTTCTGACGGTGTCCGGGATACCAATGTTCCTGACCATCTGGTTGTCATAGAAGGCGCGGTGCGCCACCGCCGTGACGCCTTCCGGAATGCGGTAAAGCTCGCCTTCCTTCTTGCGCGGGTAACACAGCAGTGTATTCATCGACTGATCAAACAGCACGCCATCCACGGTTGTCAGCGTCGGATGTGTGTCCGACACCCGGATCTCCCGCGCGAGCGTCCGTCCGAACACGTTCGCCGACACGGTCACACTGTCCGGAATGACCAGCGTGTCCGCAAAAATGATGCCGTCGAACGAATCGTCCAGCGCGCTCACACGATAAGTTTTCTTTCCGTCAGAGATGGTCTCGGGGAAGGTGTAGCTCGCCACGGTGTCATTGCTTCTGAGGGTCAGGCCGGTCAGCGCCACCGTGCCGTCCTCGAGGACAATATACTCACAGGATGAAATATCCGCGTTCTGAAGGTTGTACATTACGTCCGCAACCGCAGCGGAGCAAAGGGCGAGAAGCAGCGCCAGGCAAAGGCCAAATACCCGTCTTTTCATTTTTTACTCCTCCCAGTTTCCGTCAAACACAAAGGCGGCGTCGCCGCTCATGTACACATGATTGTCCGCTGCGTTCCACTGCAGGCTCAGGTTGCCCCCGGCCAGCTTCATCTGCACGGACCGGTCGCAGCTGCCGGTCAGCACGCCCGCGACCAGCGCGGCGCACGCGCCGGTGCCGCAGGCCAGAGTTTCGCCCGCCCCGCGCTCCCAGACGCGCATCTGCAGCACGTCGCGCTTGATCACGCGTACAAATTCCACGTTCGTGCGCCGCGGAAACAGCGGGTGATGCTCGATCATGGGACCGAGCATCGGCAGGTCCACCACCTCCGGGTCACGCACGAAAATGACCGCGTGGGGGTTGCCCATGTTCACACAGGTCACGAACAGCGTCTGCCCCATCATCTGCAGCCGGTGCTTGAGCACGATTTCCCCGGGCAGGTCCACGGGAATGCGGCGGGGCGTCAGCTCCGGCGAGCCCATGTCCACCCGGATATAGCTCACGCGTTCGTCCTCCACGGTCAGCCACAGCTCGCGGATGCCGCCGTGGGAAAGAATGGTCAGCTCGGTCCGGTCCGTCATGCCGCGCTCGTACATGTATTTGCCGATGCAGCGCAGGGCGTTGCCGCACATTTCCGATTCCGAGCCGTCGGAATTGAAGATGCGCATCCCCGCGTCCGCGCCGTCAGCCGGCTCCAGCAGCACCAGGCCGTCGCCGCCGACGCCGTAGTGCTGCCGGCACATCTGAATGGCCAGGCGCGACGGGTCGGCCACATCCTCCTCAAAACAGTTGACCAGGATAAAGTCGTTGCCGATGCCCTGCATTTTCGTAAACCGCATGTTTCCCCTCCTGTGAACGAAGCGCGGCGCAGTAGAACAACAGAAAAAGCCGGTGTGACGACCGCCGGAGCGCTTACATGCGCTCCGGCGCCTCCACGCCGATCAGCCACAGTCCGGTACGGATGACCGAGCGGGCAGCCGCCGTCAGCCGGAGCCTGGCCTGCGTACCGGCGGGGTCCGCGTCGTCCAGGACGCGGTGCTCATAGTAGAACTTGTTGTACGCCTTGGCGATGTCGGTGGTGGCGCGCGTGATCATGGACGGCTCGTACTTGTCCGCCGCGTCGCGCACCACGTCCGGGAAGCGCGACAGCAGCAAGAGCAGCTGCTGCGCCTCGTCATTGTCCAGCGCGGCGTAATCCGGCGCGGTATCGCCCAGGTCCGGCGCCTTGCGCAGCACGGAGCCGCAGCGCGCGCAGGTGTACTGCACATAGGGGCCGGTATCCCCGTCGAAATTCAGCGCCTGGTCCCAGCGGAAGTCGATGTCCTTGATGCGGTTGTTCTGCAGCGTGGCGTAGACCACCGCGCCGACGCCGACCTGACGCGCGACCTCTTCCTTGTCCGGCAGGTTGGGGGATTTTTCATTGATGATGTCCAGCGCCTTTTCCTTCGCGCGCGCCAGCAGCTCGTCCAGATACACCATGACGCCCTTGCGCGTCGAAAGCGACTCGCCCTCGAAGGACACCATGCCGAAGGAAACGTGCTTGCACTGGTCCTTCGCCCAGTCGTAGCCCATCAGCTCCAGCACCTTGAACAGCTGCCTGAAATGCAGGTCCTGCTGATAGGCGACCACATACAGGTTCCGGTCGAAATGGTAGGTCTTCTTGCGGTACAGCGCGGCGGCCAGGTCCCTGGTTTGGTACAGCGTCGCGCCGTCCGATTTGATGATCAGGCAGGGCGGCATGTCGTACGCCTCCAGATTGACCACCTTCGCGCCATCGGAATCCTGCAGCAGCCCCTTGTCAGCCAGCTCCTGCACGACCGCGCCGGTCTTGTCGGCATAAAAGCTCTCGCCGGCATAGCTGTCGAACTTCACGCCCAGGATGTCGTACACGCGCATGGCATCCTTCAGCGTAACGTCCTTGAACCAGTGGAAGATTTCCAGCGCCTCCGGGTCGCCGTCCTCGATTTTCTTGAACCAGGCGCGGCCCTCCTCCTCCAGGGCAGGATTGTTGGCGGCCTCCTGACCGAAGCGCACGTAGAGCTTGGTCATCTCGTCCACGCCGCCGCGTTCCACAGTCTCCCGGTCGCCCCAGTGCCGGTAGGCGGCGATCATCTTGCCGAACTGCGTGCCCCAGTCGCCCAGATGATTGATCGACACGGTCCGGTAGCCCAGGAAATCATAGATGCGTTTCAGGCTGTTGCCGATGACCGTCGTGGACAGGTGACCGATGTGGAAGCGCTTGGCAATGTTGATGGACGAGTAATCCAGGCACACGGTCTTCCCCTGTCCGAGATCGGACGCGCCCCAGCGGTCACCCGCCCGGAGAATGGCGCTGAGCGTCTGCTCCGCGAAATTCCCCCGGTTCAGAAAGAAATTCAGGTATCCGTTGACCGCCTCGGCGCGCGCGAGCGCCGGCTGGTCATAGCGCTGCGCCAGCGTGGCGGCGATCTGCGCGGGCGCCATGCGCAGCGCCCTGGACAGCCTGAAGCACGGAAACGCGTAATCCCCCAGCGTTTTGTCCGGCGGCACCTCCAGCGCGCCGTACAGGTCGTCCGGCAGGCCCTGAGCGTCCGGCCAGCAGTCACGCAGGGTGTTCAGCAGGGTATTCGCAATGTCGCGTCTTGAGTCCATAGGGTGCTCCTTTCCGGCGGCCTTTCCGCGTCGCACATCCCGCTGCCCGCGGGGAAACAATTTACATCTTACCATAAATGCCGCGCGGATGCAATCACGCCGCCGCCAAAAGGCAAAAAAAACAACGCCTCCCGGCGTCTGGCCGCCAACGAAACGGACGGTTTCGTTGGACTTTCTTCCGTTGGACGTTCTTCAGTTGGTCAATTTTGCCGCGTAAAGCATATCTTCACTCGGCTGCAGTGTGTTCCGGTTCTCTCTCCGCGATCAAGTCTCCATCCACGATCATGCCGGTTTTGCTCAGTTCATCCTCCAGCGCGGACATGGTCTGCGTGACCGCTTCATCCGGCGCGATATCCTGATTCAGCGGCACGACGGCCAGCGTCTTGTTCGCGGCCGCCAGCACCCGCAGGACGTCGCCAATGGAGGTATTCAGGTCCATGTTCTCGATGCGGCGGAACGTCTTTTTCTTGACGCCGCTGGCCTTTCGCAGATCCTTGCGCGTCATGCCGCCATCATACGCGCCCGACAGCGCGCTGAAAATCGCGCGCATCATATCGCCAAACGCGAGCTCCTGCTGGGAATACACGCCCACGCGCACCGGCAGGTCCTCATCGATCTGGTCGCCCTCAGCCTCCAGCGCCTCTTCCTCACTCATCTGCGGCTGTGAGGGGACTTCCCGTTGTTTTTTGTTTTTTTTCGTCATACGTCCTCCGCTTCCGCCGGGGTCTGTTCCCAGCAAATCCATTATAGCAGGATTCGGACCGGAATGCAAGGATGATTCAGAGCGGAACCCCCTGAAACGACCAGTGCCTTTCCGTTTTTTCGGAAAGGCACCGGCGGATGTATGGATCGATTTTATTCGTTCTCTTCCAGCGTCCAGGTGATGGTGACCGTCGCGCTGGTGCGCTGCATGCCGGGGGCCAGCTTGGTATCCGCGGCTTCAGGGGCTTCCTCCCCCCTGGCGAGGCTGAAGGTATTGTTATACACGTCCGAGCCGCCGCCCAGGGTGGTGATGGTCTCGATAGCGCCCAGCTTCATCCCTGCCGCCGCGGCGATCAGCTCCGCCTTGCGCTGCGCGTCCGCCACCGCGGCCTGCAGCGCCTGGTCATACGCCTCCTGCATATTGCTGGAGGCAAAGGTCACGTAATTGACGATATTCGCGCCGGCCGTTACGCAGGCGTCGATGACCGCGCCGGTCCGGTCGATCTGGTCGACCGTCACGCTGATTTCATGCATCACCTGATAGTACTGGCGCTCCTTGCCCGTTTCCTCCACCCATTCGGAGAGGGTATAGATGCTGAACTCGCTGGTCGCGATCTTCTCCTTCGCGATGCCGCAGGTGTCCGTCAGCGCCTTCATGACCGCGTCGGTCCTGAGATTGTTGTCCGCCTGGGCCTCGGACGGCGTGTCCGCGCGCGTGCGCACTCCCAGATGAATGATCGCGTGGTCCGTTACCGCCGAGACCTCGGCGGAGCCGGAGACCGTTACCTTGCCGGCTTCCGCCGCGGCGGCGGACAGGCAGAGCGACAGGATCAGCGCGAGCGCGCTCAGTGTTCTGAACAGCTTCATTTCAGTTTCCTCCTTCGATCTTGAGTTGAATCGTGTCTGTGGGCCGGTCGTCCCGGAAGGGGGACTGCGCCGCATCCCAGCCGTTTTGCTCACACGCGGCCCGGAACACCGGCCAGTCCTCTGCGCGAAGCGTCAGACGCAGGCGCACGGCGCCATCCGGCCCGGCGGAGGGCTCGTCCGCGATGCCCAGCGCGTTCAGCACCCGTCTGGCCGCCGCGAGCGGCGCCGGAGAACGCACCGTCCATTCCGGCGCGTCCGCCCCGGCGGACACCGCTTCGTCCAGCGCTCCGGCCTCTTCCGCTTCGGCTTCATCCGCTTCCGCTTCATCCGTCGGCGCTTCCTCAGCCACGTACATGGCGAGCATCGGCGCCTCGTCCCAGTCCGCCAGGTCGGCATCCGCCACGGACGCGTCACCGGCGATCTCTGCCGCGCTCTCCAGCGGCAGCGCGGTCGTGAGCGGCGGCAGCTGCGTCGGGTTTGCGGTCAGCACGGGCGCGGCGCGCTTGGCGACCGCCGCGCTCTCCTCCGTCACGGACGTCGACGTGAGCGGCGAATCCTGTGTGCGCGCGGGAGACCGCAGCGCGACCGCCGCCACCAGGACGGCGGCTGCCGCCAGCGCCGGGATCATCGGCCCGATGCGGCGGCGTGCGGGACGGGCGCGTCCGGCCGCTTCCTCCCGGACCGCCGCGCGCCAGCGCGCCGCGGCGGTGTCGGGCAGCGTTTCGTCATGATCCAGCGCGCGCAGCTCCATGAGCAGCCGGCATTCGGGACAGGCTTCCGCGTGCCGCAGCATGGCCGCGCGCGTCGCCGGGTCCGTATCCCGCCGGTCCAGCAGGCGTTCCATCTCCGCGCAGGTGACTGCGTGTCCGCTCATCGCCCGTCCCTCCTTCCGTTATGTTTGACGTTGCTCAGGCCAAAAAGTTCCGCGTCCTCCGCCAGGCTTTGCCGTAATTTTTCCCGCGCGCGGTTCAGCCGGCTCTTGACCGTGCCCTGCGGCAGGCGCAGGACGCGCGCGACCTCCTCGTAGCTCAGACCGCGCACGTCGCGGAGGATGATCAGCGTCCGGTCGCGCTCCGGCAGGCGGAGGATCGCCTCGCGCAGCTTCTGCCGACGTTCGCCGCGTTCCGCTTCCGCCTGGACATCGGCGCGGGGGTCGCGCGGGTCCTCGCCCTTTTCCGCCATCACCTCCAGCGACGCCGAAGGCCTGCGCCGGCGGATCAGGTCGATGCAGGTATTGATCGCGATGCGGTGAAACCAGGTTTTCCACTGCGCTTCACCCCGGAAGCCGCGGTATCCGCGCCAGGCGCGCAGCATCGTCTCCTGCAGCGCGTCCTCGGCTTCCTCGCGGCTGCCGAGCATCCCGTAGCAGGTCAGGTACAGGTCTTTTTCAAACTGCTGCGCCATCATTTCAAAGGGCGGCGGATGGATGGACATAGGCCCTCCTGCTGTCCGACGGCGGCCTGCGCCGGCGGGCATAATTCGTTCAATATTGTGTGCGCGTATCGCCAGTCACCGCGCTTTATGCTATACTGAAACTGTCCGCCCGGCAAGGGCGACGAAAGGAGACGATCGATATGGAGCTGAAAGGATCTCAGACCGAGAAAAACCTCTGGACCGCGTTTCAGGGAGAATCCATGGCGCGCAACAAGTACTCATACTTTGCGTCCAAAGCCAAAAAGGACGGCTACGTCCAGATTGCGAACATCTTTGAGGAAACCGCCGCGAATGAAAAAGAGCATGCGAAGATCTGGTTCAAGCTGCTGAACGGCATCGGCGACACCAGGGCCAACCTCGCGGCCGCCGCTGACGGCGAGCATTTCGAATGGACCGACATGTACGACGAGTTTGCCCGCACCGCGAAGGAAGAAGGCTTCGACGAAATCGCCGCGCTGTTTGCCGGCGTCGCCGCGATCGAGAAGGAGCATGAAGCCCGCTTCCGCAAGCTGCTCAAAAACATCGAGGACGCCGTGGTCTTCTCCCGCGAGGGGGACTGCATCTGGCAGTGCGTCAACTGCGGCCACATCGTCATCGGCCCCAAAGCGCCCGAGGTCTGCCCGGTCTGCAACCATCCGCAGTCCTATTTCCAGCTCAGGGCGGAGAATTACTGAAGCAACGCGCTGCCCCTCCGGAGCCGGTCAATGACCGGCTCTGTTTTTATCCGGTCATGTGTGTTGAATCCGAAAACAGGATCACAGCGCGTCGATCATATCGTCGCGCAGGCGGTAAATGGTCGCGCCGTAGCGCTTGCGGCAAAACGCGTCGACAAACCAGTCGATATCCTTGTTGGCGTTCCACTGCACCAGGCCGTAACGGATGCCGTTGCGGTTTTCTCCGCGCATGTTGCTGTCGCACCAGGTCACCGTATCGGTCTCGGGATCGTAGTCCTCGGTAAAGATCATGCTGTGCGCGCCGACGCCCCAGTAGTAGTTCGCCCGCATCTGGAAATAGTCACCACGTTTCGCCTGGCGCAAAAACTCGCGCGCCAGCGCCTGGTTCTCCTTTTTGCTCAGGCTGGGATCATATCTGAACGCCGCCGCCTCGTAAAACGGGTTCCCGTCCTCTGCGCCGACGTCCTTCCATTTATAGCCGTACAGGTAATCCGTGCATTCCTTGGCAGGCAGGTTATCCGGTATGCTCAGCCGGACATCCGGATACGCCCCGATGCGGTAATGGTCGGCTGCCTGCCTGAAGCAATACACCGTAAAATTCTTACAGATGTAAATGTCGCCGCTGTACTGCGCGCGGCGGAGCCTGCCGCCCGTCGTGACGTACTGGTTGTGCGCCGCCTCGAGGATCTCGTCGATCATCCGCTCCCGCGGCGTTTTGTCCGGCGTCTCCGTCTCCTCCGCGGACGCGCATGCAAGCATCAGCAGCGCGAGCGCCGCCGCCAGCAGCACACCAAACCTCCGCCCATTCAGAACCGCCATACACATCCCCTCCGCGACACATCAATAAGTGCCCCCAACCGGACACGGTACCTATCATAGCATATTTCAGCCTGTTTCGTCCACTGATTCAACAAAAAAACGTGATTTTTACCTTTTGCCTTTGCTGCGGGGCAGGGGCGTGCCCTGCGGCGCCGATCCGGCTGTTACGCCGCCTTTTCCTGCGCCTGGGCGGTATAGAGCTGATAATAGAGGCCGCGCTTGCGCATCAGCTCCTCATGGGTGCCCATTTCGGCGATGCCCTTCTGACTGATGTAGAGGATACGGTCACAGTGCTTGATGGTGCTGAGCCGGTGCGCGACGATAAAGCTGGTGCGGCCCTTAAGCATTTCCTGAATGCCCTCCTGGAGCAGTTTCTCTGTCTGGGTATCAATGGAGGAGGTCGCCTCGTCCAGAATCAGGATGGCCGGGTCGGACAGCAGGGTACGCGCGAAGGCGACGAGCTGCTTTTCGCCCTGGCTCAGGTTGCCGCCGCGTTCCCTGATTTCCGTCTGATATCCCTGCGGCATCCTGCTGATGAATTCGTCCGCGCGGACGCGGACGGCCGCCTCGCGAACTTCCTCCTCAGTGGCGTCGAGGCGTCCGTAGCGGATGTTGTCCATCAGCGTGCCGGAGAACAAAAAGCTGTCCTGCAGCATGATGCCCAGCTGCGTACGCAGGCTGTGCAGCGTCACCTGGCTGATATCATAGACGCTGCCGTCGCGCCCGTGCAGGCAGATTTTGCCGCCGTTCAGGTTGTAGAACCGGCACAGCAGGTTGATGATGGTGCTCTTGCCCGCGCCGGTCGGGCCGACCAGGGCGATGCTCTCCCCCGCGTTCACGTGCAGGTTCATGTGTTCGAGCACGTTGGTGCCCTCCTCGTAGGCGAAGGTCACATCCTGGAAATCCACCTCGCCGCTGATGTCCGGCAGGGGCTGCGCGCCCGGGGCGTCGTCCACCACGACGGGCTCGTCCATGGTCTCAAAGATGCGTTCGAGGTAGGCGATGTTGTTCACGAAGGAGTTATAAATGTTCGCGAGGTTGGTGATCGGCTGCCAGAACCGACTGACATACTGGCCCATCGCCAGGATCACGCCGAAGGACGCCATTTTGCCCCCGCCCATCCAGTACACGCCCGCGATATAGAGGAAGGTGGTGACGACCTGCGTCATGATTTCGGAGCTCAGCCAGACCGTATTGCTGATGTACACGGCCTTGAGCCACGCCTGGCGGCAGGCGGTGGCCAGCCGGCGCATGATGCCGATGTTGACCTCCTGCCGGTCGAACAGCTGGCTGACGCGCACCCCGTCGATGGATTCGGCGAGGTAGGCGTTGTAATTGCTGTTCTTGTTGCTCTGGTTCTGCCAGGCGCGGCGCTGGCGCGGCTTGATGAGCACGATGACGGCGACGAAGAACGGCAATCCCGCCACGATGACGGTCGCCAGCGTTGCGTCCGTGGTGTACATGAAAATGACGATGAACACGAGGTTGATGATTTCCAGGATCATGTTGATGATGCCATTGGACAGGATGTCCGACACCGAATTGACATAATTGATGACCCTGACCAGGATTTTGCCCGCCGGCCGGCTGTCGTAATAGCTGAAGGGCAGCTTTTGCAGATGCGCGAAGAGGTCGTTGCGGATATCGTAGATGATCCGCTGGCTGACATGCGCCATCAGGCGCGAGCGGATGGTCGTGAAGACGATGCTCAGCGCGATGACGCCCACAAACAGCAGCGCCATCCGCCCGATCATGCCTGTGTCCTGGTTCGGCACCGCGTCGTCCAGCACCCATTGCGTGATTTTCGGGATGAACAGCGTGGCGACGCTCGCCGCGGCGCTCAGGCCCAGGGCGGCGAGCATTTTGCCCTTGTGGCGCGCGATATATTTGCCAGCGCGCTTCAGGTGCTTCCATTGAAACGGCGTTTCAAGCCGCTCGTCGACATCAAATTTGTTGCGCGCCATTTATCCCGCCTCCTTCATGGACAGGCCGTACTGCAGGCAGTAGGTTTGCCAGTAGTATCCCCGCTGCGCCAGCAGTTCTCTGTGCGTGCCGCGCTCGGTGATTTTTCCGTTCTGCAGCACAAGGATCAGGTCAGCGTCCCGCATGGAGGAGATGCGCTGCGCGATGATGAATTTGGTGCAGGCGAAGGGCAGCCGGCGCAGCTCGTTCTGGATATACTGCTCCGTTTCGCTGTCCACGGCGGAGGTCGTGTCATCCATCACCAGGATGCTCGGGCGCACCGCCATCGCGCGCGCCAGCGCGATGCGCTGCCGCTGACCGCCGGACAGGCCAACGCCGCGCTCGCCGATAATGGTATCATACCCCTCCGGCAGATGGTCGATGAATTCCGCGGCCGCCGCGCGGGTGGCGAAGTCCCTGACCCCGTCCATGTCCAGCCCCTGATTGCCGAAGGCGATGTTGCCCTCGACCGTATCGGAAAACAGGAACACGTCCTGCGTGGCGGTGCCGATGCCGCCGCGCAGCTGCTGGAGCTTCCATTTTCGCACGTCGCAGCCGTCCACCAGCACCGCGCCGTCCGAAACATCGTAAAACCTGGCCAGCAGATGAATGAGCGTGGTTTTTCCGCCGCCGGTCGGGCCCATGACGGCCACCGTCTGCCCCGGCTTCACCTCAAAGCTGACGTGATCCAGCACCGGCTTGCCGTCGACGCGGTAGGATACATCCCTGAATTCGATCGCGCCGTCCATCCGCGGATGGTCCGCGGCGTCCGGCCGGTCCACGATGACGGGCTTGCCGTACTGCAGCTCCATCACCTTCGCGGCGGAGGTGGAGAAGCGCTGCAGGTCGTTGATCAGGTTGCCCAGGTCGCGCATCGGGTTGGAGACAGCCCAGCTCAGGCCGGTGAAGATCGCGAGCTGGCCGGGCGTCAGCTCGCCCCAGATGATGAACAGCCCGCCCAGGAACACCGTGACCAGCTGGATGGCGTTCACCAGCAGCTCGATGACCGGATAAAAGGACAGCCACAGCTTGTTGATGTGCAGGTGGCTCTCCATAAAGGCGCGGTTCTTCTGCTCGAAGCGCTCCTTCTCATACTCCTCGCGCGCGAAGGCCTTGACCACGCGGTTGCCCGCGATGTTTTCCTGCGCGGCGGCGTTCATTTCGGACAGGCGTTCCCGCATCGCGGCAAACCGCGGACGCACGTTTTTGGAGAAGAACTTGGTGACCACCAGCAGCACCGGCGTGATGGCGATCAGGATCAGCGTCAGCTTCCAGCTGACGGTCAGCAGGTAAACGCCCGCGAACAGGAACGTGCAGACCGAATCGACAATCCTGTAGTCAATATAGCTGAGGAAATGCCGGCACCAGTCCAGGTCCGCGCTCATACGCGTCATCAGGTCGCCCGCGCGGTGGCTGTCAAAAAACGAAAGGTCGTTATACTGCAGCTTTTCAAACAGGCGGGTGCGCAGGTTGTACACCACGTTCTGGGAATCCTTCTCCAGAAAAATCACCATCAGGTAGCGCAGCCCTTCCCGGCCCAGCTTGACCGCCAGCATGGTCAGCAGAAGGCCCATCAGCGGCTCCGGATTCTGCGCCACGATGACGTCATCGATCAGCCGCTGAGTCAGCGCCGGGTTGACCACCAGCATCAGGGAGGTCAGCACGCTGATCACGAGCGCGGCGATGTGCTGCCGGTGGAATTTGGGGTCCATATTGTCCCACAGCCATTTGATTTGTTCTTTCATCAGCGTCCTACTCCTGGCATATGCGTTCCTGACGGCAGCACGGTCTTACCACTGCGGATGGATTTCAGCGCGCAGATAGCGGCCGTAAATGTCGGCGACCGCGCGCATCTGCGCGTCGGTCAGCGCCGGAAGCTCCGCGGCGCGCACGTTCGCCTGTACCTGCGCGGCGCGGCTGGCCCCGGGGATGACCACGCTGACCTGCGGGTGCATCAGGATCCAGCGGATGGCGACGGGCGCCAGATTCTCCGTGCCGAGCGCCTGCTTCAGCGCGTCCACGGTCTCCAGCCCCAGCGCATAAGGCACGCCGGAAAACGTTTCGCCCTTATCAAAGGCCGCGCCGTCCCGGTTATAGGTGCGGTGGTCCTTCGGGCCGAAGGCGGTGTCGCGCGTGTACCGGCCGGTCAGCAGCCCGCTGGCCAGCGGCACCCGGGCGATGATGCCAACGCCGTTTTTTTCAGCGAGCGGGAGCAGGGTATCCAGCGGCTTCAGGCGGAACATATTGAAGATGACCTCGATCGCCGCGATCCCGTAGTGCATGGCCTGGATACCCTCGCTGACCTTTTCGACACTGACGCCGTAGTTGGCGATGTTGCCCAGCGCCTTCTGCCGCTCGAGCGCGTCGAACACGTCGTCGCGCTCGAAAACCGGGGTCTGCGGGCAATGGAGCAGCACCAGGTCCAGCCTTTCCAGCTTCAGGCGCTTCAGGCTGTCGCCGATGAACCCGGCGATGGCGTCCGGCGTATACATGTCCGCCGTGTGCGGGTTCAGCCGGCGTCCGCACTTGGTGGTGATGAAGAAGCGGCCCGGATGCGCCGACACGTATTCGCCGATGGTCTCCTCGCTTTTTCCGCCGTTATACACGTCCGCCGTATCGATGAAGGTGATGCCCGCGGCTTCCGCCGTCTCCAGGATTTTCAACGCTTCCTCACGGTTGAATTCATCGCCCCACCGGGTGCCGAGCTGCCAGGTGCCCAGCCCGATTTCCGAAACCATCCGTCCCGTTTTGCCCAGCATGCGCTGCTGCATACCAAGTCCTCCCTCGCTTGTCTTCGCTGATCGCAGTATTCCAACATCAAAAAACCGGCGCAGAACAAACAGGGTTTGATCTGGCCGGAACATTATATCCATGATCGATGCACTTGTAAATATTTCTCAGCACTCAGCGGACAGTATTTTTTTTGATTTCCCGGTTCACGTGATCGATGAACCGGTCAAACATGGCCTCGCCCGCGGCATTCCGCTTGTATACGCCCGCGTGCTCGAGCACCCTGGCGAATACCTTGCCGACCTCCGCTTTCAGGATTTCCTCCGCGTTTTCCCTGGTGAAGGTGTATGCCCGCTTCAGTGCCTCCGCCCAGGTGGCGTGCTTCTCCAGGTCACCGGTGAGCGGCGCGCCGCTGACCAGCGCGTCGGCGACGCCGGCCAGCTCCGTTTTCAGCCGGGCGGGCAGCACGGCCAGGCCCATCACCTCGATCAGTCCGATGTTCTCTTTTTTGATATGATGCAGCTCGGCATGCGGATGGTAGACCCCCAGGGGATGCTCCGGCGTGGTGATGTTATTGCGCAGGACCAGGTCCAGCTCATAATCGTCGCCCCTGCGGCGGGCAATCGGCGTGACCGTGTTGTGCGGCACGCCGTCCGTTTCGGCAAAGATGAAGGCTTCTTCGTCGGTGTATCCACGCCAGCACTGCAGGATGATGTCCGCCAGGTCGGCCAGCCGGCCGCGGTCCGGGCCGGTCAGGCGGATCACGCTCATCGGCCATCTGACGATGCCCGCGCGGACATCGTCGTATCCGGCCATTGAAACGCTCCGCTCCACAGGCGCTTTTTCCATCGGGAAGGTATAATGCCCGCCCTGGAAATGCTCATGGCTCAGGATACTGCCGCCCACGATGGGCAGGTCGGCGTTGCTGCCCACAAAGTAATGCGGAAACGCGGTGACAAAGTCCAGCAGCTTTTCAAACGCCGCCCGGTCGATCACCATGGGCGTATGCCGGGCGTTGAATACGATGCAGTGCTCGTTGTAATATACGTAGGGACTGTATTGCAGGTACCACTGGCTGTCCGCCACCCGCACGGGAATGATGCGGTGATTCTGGCGCGGCGGATGGTTGAGCCGGCCGGCGTAGCCCTCGTTCTCCGCGCAGAGCTGGCACTTGGGATAGCCGGACTGCGGCGCGTTTTTCGCGGCGGCGATCGCCCTTGGATCCTTTTCAGGCTTGCTCAGGTTGATGGTGATCACCAGGTCGCCATATTCCGTCGGCGCAAGCCAGCGCACGTCCCGGGCGACACGGTAGCGGCGGATATAGTCGGTATCCTGGGAAAAGCGGTAATACCAGTCGGTCGCCGCATGGGGCGACTGGGCGTACAACGCAGCAAAGTGCCCGCGCACCTCGTGCGGACGCGGCGTCAGGATGCCCATGAGCCTGGTATCCAGCAGGTCGCGGCTGGTCACATCGTCAGCGCAGACATTTCTGCGCACCGCGTCGTCCAGCAGCGTTCTGAGGATCTCCTCCAGCGGGAGGTTGGCCGGCGCGGACGGTTTATAGCTGTGGAGGCCGAGCGCGTCCAGCAGCTGATTGAGGATGAAGGTCCGATCGTCCTCGTCGATCAGTCCATGCGATACGCCATACGCAGCGAGGGCGGCCAGACAGCCGTTCACATCCTCCGGCGGCTGCGCGCCAGCCTGCGCCGCGGCGTCCGCCTGCGTCGCCAACAACTCCTGCTTCATCATTCGATCCTCCTCAACGCTCCCTGGATGCTTTGTTCCACACCGTTTCCGGATTCCGGCCGGCAGCGCAGCGTGACAGGAACATCCGCCGCGTCCAACAGATTATACACGATTATGCAAAAAATGTCAGCCCTTTTCATGAAGCCATTGACAAAATGACACAATCCTGCAAGGGCGATACTCTCGTCACGCATTGACGAAAGCCGCCTCTTGAAATACAATATAGACGGGGAGGTGAAAGCAGTTGACCGAGACGGTATATCACGTGCCCGGCGCGCCGAGGACCGCGGTGCTGTCGGATTTTCATAACGGTGACGCAACCAGGGTGCTGGAGCGCGTCTGTCAAAGAGTGCCGGAGCTGATCTGTCTGCCCGGCGACGTGGTGGTCGGAGTGATCCCGAAAACGGGCCTGGTCGTGGAAAGCGAACGGAACGTGCTGCCGTTTTTGCGCGGATGCGTGGCCATCGCCCCGACCTTCATGTCCCTGGGCAATCACGAATCCGTCCTGTGCGAAGAGGATATTGCGGCGATCCACGCTGCCGGCGTGAACGTGCTGGACAACGCCTGGGTGTCCTTTGACGGCCTGAATATCGGCGGGCTGACCAGTCCGCGTGTGCTGGACCGGCGCGCGTACCTGGCGGCGCATCCATCCGCGGAACTGTATCCCAAGCGCAGGCGCGGACCGTGGACGCGGATCCGTACGCCGGAATTGGCGTGGCTGGCCGCGCCGCCGGAAGGGTTCCGGCTGCTAATGTGCCATCATCCGGAGCTGTTTCCCCAGCTGCCCGACGGCATAGGCCTGACCTGTGCAGGGCACGCGCACGGCGGGCAGTGGCGCGCCTTCGGCCGCGGGGTGTACGCGCCGGATCAGGGTCTGTTTCCAACGTACACGTCGGGTGTCCACCGCCTGGGCGGCAACTGCATGGTCATCAGCCGCGGGCTGACCAACACCTACCCGATCCCGCGGTTGAACAATCCGACCGAAATCGTATTTCTGGAGCCGTGAAGGATCCGTCCTGACGCAGGAGGAACGCCATGTGCGGTAGATATTTTATCGAGGAATCCCCGGAGTTTGAGCCCATCGCGGAGGCGATGAACCGTTCTCCGCTGCTCCATCGGTTTTCCGGCGCGCCGGTGACCCGGGGCGAGGTCCGCCCGACCTGCGTCGTGCCGGTCGTCGCCTCCGACCGGCGCGGGCAGCGCGCCGTTTTCCCCATGCAGTGGGGGTTTCAGGCCAAAAGCCTGCTGATCAACGCGCGCGTCGAAAGCGCCGCGGAGCGTCCCGCCTTCCGCGACGCGTGGCGTGCGCACCGGTGTGTCGTCCCTGCGACCTTCTATTATGAATGGGACCATCGCCTGACGCCTGGCGGGCGCAACACCGTCGGCGACAAATACAGGCTCCGTCCCGCCGGCGCGGACCTCGTCTGGCTGGCCGGGCTCTACCGCCTGGAGGAGGGCCTTCCGCGCTTCGTCATCCTGACCCGCGCGCCGGCCGAGCGCATCCGCTTCATTCATGACCGCATGCCGCTGATGCTGCCCGCATCTGCCGCCGAACAGTGGATCAGGCCCGACCAGTCCCCAGAGCCGCTGCTCAAAGAGGCGCAGACTGACATTGACTTCGAACGGGATGCGTGAACCACGTCCGGAAGGACCAGACGAGCATCCGTAACCGAGCGCGAAAAAAGGGCTGCTGCAGATTCTGATGCTTCTGCAACAGCCCCTTTTGTATGATCGCTGTCAGCCGTCCGCCTGCGTGTCCTCCAGCATCTTGGACACCTTGCGCTTGACGCGCTGCAGCGCGTTATCGATAGACTTCACGTGGCGACCGAGGGAATCGGCGATTTCCTGGTAGCTTTTCCCGTTGAGGAAGGCTTCGAGCACCTGCTGCTCCAGCGGGGAAAGGGCCGTATCCAGCTCGTGCTGGATATGCTCCAGCTCCTCCTGACTGATGAACAGGTCCTCCGGATTGGTGACGCTGCCTTCGATCACATCCAGCAGCGTGCGGTCGGACTCCTCGTCGTACAGCGGCTTGTTCAGCGACACATAGCTGTTCAGCGGGAAATGCTTCTGCCGTGTCGCCGTCTTGATGGCCGTGATGATCTGGCGTTTGACGCAGAGCTCGGCGAAGGCGCGGAAGGACGCCAGGCGGCTGAGCTTGAAATCGCGGATCGCCTTGAACAGGCCGATCATGCCCTCCTGAACGATATCCTCATGATCCGCGCCGATCAGGAAATAGCTGCGCGCCTTGGAGCGGACAAAATTCTTATACTTGTCCAGCAAAAAAGTCAGCGCGTCATCGTCGCCGCCCTGGGCCAGGGCGACGATGTCCTCATCCGTCAGCTGATCAAATCTTTCGTCCGTTCTGCTTTCTTCCATCGTCATTTTCAGCCACGATGCGCCTTCCCGCGCATCCGCATCGTTATTCGTCATTCAGCGTGCTTCGCCGCAAAGGCGGTATGGTACATCAGGATACCGGCCGCGACCGACGCGTTCAGTGAATCCACCGCGCCGAGCACGGGCAGCCTGACGACGAAGTCCGCGTTTTCCAGCACCAGGCGGGAGACGCCCTCGCCCTCAGAGCCGATCACCAGCGCCATGGGCTGCTCCATGCGCACCGTCCTGTAGTCCTCGCCGGACATGTCGGCGGCGTAGATCCAGAGCCCCTCCTGCTTCAGGCGGCGCAGGGTCTGGGTCAGGTTCGTGACGCGTGCGACGCGCACGGTTTCGACCGCGCCCGCGCTCGCCTTGACGGCGGCGGGCGTCAGGCCCACAGACCGGCGCAGGGGCACGATCACGCCGTGCGCGCCGGCGCAGGCCGCGGTACGGATGATCGCGCCCAGGTTGTGCGGATCGGTGATGCCGTCCAGCACGACCACGAACGGCTGCTCGCCGCGCGCCTTCGCCAGGGCCAGGATGTCCTCCACCTCGGCGTACTGATAGGCGGAGGCGTATGCCAGAATGCCCTGATGATGCGGGGTGATCTCGTCCAGTCGGGCGCGGTCCACCACCTGAACGGGGATACCGCGCTCCCGCGCCATGGCGACGATCTCCCGGGCGGATCCGGACAGGTCGCCCTTCGCGACGAGCATTTTTTCAATATCGCGGTCCGCTTTCAGCGCTTCGCGAATGGGGTTGCGCCCGGAAAGCAGGTTTTCCGGCTCCCGGGTATAGGGCGTTTCAAACGCCGGGCGCGGAGCCGGCTGCGGCGACGTGCGCTGCGGCGCAGGCGCTGCGTGACGCGGCGGCTCGGCCGGACGCGCAGTCCCCGGGCGGCCTGAGTGCTCGACACTCTCCCGGACACGGCCATCATACGGACGGCCGGAGCGATCGGCTTTTTCCCGGCCATGGCTGTCGTAGGAACGGCCGAAGCCGGCATTGCCCCGGGCATACGCGCGCGCGCTGCCCTTCCCCTGCGCCGTGCGGTCGGCGCTCCTGCCGGCTGCCGGACGTCCGCCGCCGCGGCGTTCAGGGGATTCGTCCTCCTCGTGTCCAGAACGGCGGCCGCTGCGCGGCGCTTCCTCGCGGCCGGCGCCGCGGGTATTTTTCTTCTGATAACGATCGTAATACGGCATCGTATAGGCTCCTTAATTGTGGTTGATTTCTTCACGCATCAGGCGGTAGCGCTCACGCACCTCCCCGGCGCGGCCGCAGCTGCGGCTGCCTTCCGGACAGGCGCCGCGGACACAGCCGGGGCCCGCCTGCTCAAAGATGGCCGGGGCGATGGGCAGCACCAGCCGGTACATGTCCTCCGCGAGGGCACGGATTTCCCACTGGGCGCGGCTGCAGCAGCGCAGTGAGAAAAAGTGCAGCAGCTCCCGCGCGTTCATGGTCATGGTGAGACGCGTCTTGCACGCGTTGGGCAGCACAAAGCGCGCGTCCTCATTCGCGCCGGGATCCTCACCGAAGGCATTTTGCCACTCGCGGTACCAGTCCGCCATCTGCAGCATCTGCGCGCGGTATTTCTCCTCCGCCCCGGCGCCGAGCGCCGAGACGCGCGGCGGGATCACGTAGTCAAAGCCCCCGCTCATGGACACGTAGCGCTGCGACTGTACGCTGAAGGAAGCGATGCGATGGCGGGTCAGCTGTGCCAGCAGCGCGCGGCTGACGTCGCTCACGTAGAACGTAAACGACGCGTGCTCCAACACCGAGTGATGCCCCGACCGGATCACGCCGCGCAGGAACGCGGACTGGTCGGCGGCTGTTTTATCCATCAGCTCCACAAGCGGCAGGGCGGAATAGCAGGTCCTGGCCGCCAGCGCGCAGACGCGCACGGGGTCCGGCGTATACGCCAGCAGCGTGACATTGGCAATCGTTTGTTTCATTCAGGTGTCTCCATAGCGGCCTGTAATAATTCGAGGAGGCGCTCCCCGCTGCCGGTCAGGTACAGCGCGCCGAGCAGCGCCTCAAACGCGGTGGACTGGTGGTAGACGCTCGCCTGCACGCCGTGCGGCGCGCTGTGATGCGCTTTCGCGTTCCGTCCGCGGCGCACCAGCGCCAGTTCCTCCTCCGTCAGCAGCGGACGGATGCGCTCCAGAGCGTCCGCCTGCGCCTGCGCATTGACCTGCGAGACGGCCAGACCGTGCAGCTCACGCACCCGCCGCCCGCTGCGCGCCAGCCGCTCCCGCACGTACAGGTCGCACACCGTATCCCCGACGTAGGCCAGCTCCAGCAGACCCATCCGGCGGACGTCATCCGGACGCATCGGCGTCAGAAAAGGCAGCATCTTATCTGGAAGCGGTTTTGCTGTAGGAGGACGGACTCATTCCTACAATATTTTTGAAGGTCTTGGAGAAATGGTACGGGTCGTTCATGCCCACCTCCACGCCGGCCTGACGAACGGAATAGCCTTCCTTCAGCAGGGTCTTCGCGCGTTCCATCTTGCAGTACAGCTGATAGCTCTGCGGCGGCATGCCGACCTCGGACACGAAACGTTTGCGGAACGTCTCGACCGGCATACGCGACAGCGCGGCCATTTCGGACAGGGAAAAGCTGTCCTTGTACTGGTTCTTGCGCATGGCGTCCACAACCTTGGCGATTTCATGGCTCAGCACCGCGTCCATGGCGACCGGCTGTCCGGAATGGGAGGCCAGCATGG
>CAMNEH010000041.1 GCA_946536315.1 uncultured Clostridia bacterium | reverse complement strand
CGCGCCGCCTTTACCCGCGTCGGCATCGCGCATATCCTGGCGGTCTCAGGGCTGCACATTTCACTGATCGTCGCGGCGCTCACGCTGCTCCTCAGGCCCTTTCTTTCTCCCGGAAAACAGCTGTGGGTCGTCGGCGGCTTTCTGCTGCTGTATGCGCTGCTGCTCGACCTCCGGCCCTCCGTGGTGCGCGCGGGCATACTGACCTTCGGCTATCTCTCCGTCCGCGCCAGGGGCCGGCAGGGCGACCCGCTGAGCGTCCTGGCCGTGGCCATGCTGCTGATCCTGTGGCTCACGCCCTCCGACCTGCTGAGCGCCGGCTTCCAGCTCTCCTTTGCCGCGGCGCTCGGCCTGGTCCTTCTCAGCCGCCCTGTTCGCAGGTTGACGAGCCGTTTCCTCGGCAAAACGGCGGGCGGCCTGTTTTCGGCGACGCTGTCTGCGGTCGCCGGCACCGCGCTGCCGTCCATTCAGACCTTTCACAGCTTCTCGCTCGCAGGCCTGTTGTTCAGCCCCATCGTTTGCGCCGCGCTGTCGGTGCTGCTGCCCGCGTGCATGGCGCTGCTGCTGTTCAGCGCGGTGTGGCTGGACGCTGCCCGGCTGCTCGCTGTGCCGGTCGGCTGGACGCTGGACGCGATGACCCGCGGCGTGGGCATGGCGGCCGCGCTGCCCATGATGTCCGTCAACTGCCCCTCGATCCCGTGGCCGTTTTATCCGCTGATCATCGCCGGCATCATCCTGTTTTCCAGCTACGCGCCGGCGCGGCTGCGCGGCGTCCGGCGGTGGGCCATTCTCGGCGCGCTGCTGGTGGCGGGCAGTGCGGCGCACCTGCTGACCATCGACCGGGGGCTGGCCTATCTTCAGCTGGACGACGGCAACGCCGACTGCGCGGTGCTGCAGGACGCGCGGCACACGACGGTCGTCGACTGCGGCGATGACGGACAGGACCTCTGCAATTACCTGCTGGCGACCGGCCGGCGGGTGCAGACCCTGGTGCTGACACATCTGCACACGGACCACTGCCTCGGCGCACAGGCGCTGATGGACAGCCGGATCCCCATCGACTGCCTAATCATCCCCGATGGCGCGGAAAAAGCACAGCTTTCCGACGAGGCGCTCGCCCTCCTGGAACGGCTGAAGGCATACTGCGCGGAAACGCGGGTCGTCGCCGCCGGAGACAGCTGGCAGACGCCGCGCGCCTCCTACCAGGTGCTCTGGCCGGCGCAGGGCGCCGTCCGTCCGGGGCAGGACGCCAACGATTACAGCCTCTGCCTGCGCTGCACCATGGCGGACACCGCGTTCCTGCTCACGGGCGACCTGAGCGGCCGATACGAAGGCTATGCCGCCGACGCCGCCGACGTTCTCAAGGTGGCGCACCACGGCAGCCGTTCCAGCAGTTCCGCCGCTTTTCTGGCCGACGTGCGTCCCCAGACCGCGATCATCAGCGTATCCGCCAACGCCGACGCCGCCCGCCCGGACGGTGAAGTGCCTGGCCGCCTGCACGACATCGGCGCGGCTGTCTACACCACCGCAGGCTGCGGCGCGATCCGCGTGGACGTTTTTTCCGGCGGCTATACCGTCCGTCCCTATCTGTACCAGGAGGCGCCATGAACCACAACGAGCTGTTATCCGCCCTGAAGGCCGGCAGCGTCGCGCGGCTGTACCTGTTCGAGGGCGAAGAGGAATATGCCAAGAAAAGCGCGCTCGCCCGCCTTGAAAAGGCGCTGGACCTGGGCGCGTTCGCGGACATGAACCGCACCGTGCTCAAGGACCCGGACGCGGACGCGATCATCGCCGCGGCGGAAACACTGCCGCTGATGGCCCCGAAGCGTCTGGTGATCGTCCGCGATTCCTCGATGCTGACCGGCAAGGCGAAGGATTACGACGAAGCCGCCAGCGCTGACCGGCTGAAGGCCTACCTGCCGCAGCTTCCGGACACGACCGTCGCCGTATTTTACGTGACCGGACTCGCAGACAAACGCAAGAAGCTCTATCAGACGCTCAAAAAAAGCGCCGAGCTGGTCAGCTTTGACCGGCTGAAGCGCGAAGAGCTTCATATTTATATTGCCAAATACCTGAAGCAGGCGGGCTACACCGTGGAATCCGACGCCGTTGAACGCCTGGTGTTTTCCGTCGGGGACGAGCTGTCCGCCCTGCTCTCGGAGGCGGATAAGCTGATCGCCTACTGCGACGGCCGAAACGTCGTCACAGCCGAGGACGTCGCCGCGGTATGCGCCGTCGGCGCCGAATACCGGGTGTTCGAGCTCGCGCAGACCATTCTGTCCGGCCGTGGCGTGCAGGCGTTTGAAATGCTGCGCGGCCTCCGCCTGGACGGGGAGGCGCCGCTCAAGCTGCTCGCCCTGCTCACCAGGCAGTGCCGGCAGGTGTACGACGCCAAAATATACCTTTCGGAGCGCGTTCCGCAGGCTACCATCGCCGCCAGGCTGGGCATTCCCCCTTTCGCCGTGCGTCAGCTTGTCCCGCTGTCCTCGCGCTATACCGTACGGCAGCTAGCCGACCTGATCGCCTGGTGCACCGAGCTTGAGTTCAGGGTCAAGTCCGGCCTGCTGGCAGAGGAGAGCGTGATGGAGCAGGCGATCCTGCACATCCTGACGATGCAACAGGAGAAAGAAGCATGAGCCATGTGAGCGATACGCTGCGCGCCGCCTTTCTGGCGCGCGGAACGGCCCCTGACCCCGTCATGCTGGAGCGCTTCGAGCAGTACCATGCGCTGCTCGTCGCGGAAAACGCGAAAATGGACCTGACGAACGTTCCGGAATCCATGATGCCGGAGCGCCACTATCTGGACAGCCTGCTTCCGCTGCTCATTCGCCCGGCGCTGATCGCCGGCGACGCGCGGGTGCTGGACGTCGGCTCCGGGGCAGGCTTCCCCGGCCTGCCGATCGCCATACTGCGGCCCGATCAGCCTGTCACCCTGCTTGAGGCCAACGGCCGGCGCTGCGACTTTCTCCGCCGCGCGGCTGACCGGCTGGGGCTGAAGGCGGTCAGCGTGCTGGAAACCCGCGCCGAGGCCGCCGGACGCGCTCCCGGGACGCGCGAGCAGTTCGACGCCACCGTTTCGCGCGCTGTCGCCGGCCTGTCCGAGCTGCTGGAGTATATGCTGCCGCTGACCCGGCCCGGCGGCCGCGCCCTGTGCTGGAAGGGCCGCAGGGCGGAGGAGGAGGCGGCCGGCGCCGCTGAAGCCGCCCGCATCCTGGGCGGGGCGACGCTGACCAGGCTGTGTTACGGCGAGGGCAGTACGGAAGGCCAGCTGATCGTGGCCGAAAAAACCGCACCGACCCTGTCCGTTTACCCCCGCCGCGCCGGCATCCCGCACAAACGACCGCTGTGAGTCAATACATCGTTGCATTCCAAATAATACTTGTCATTCATGCATGGTCGTAGTATAATGCCGTTGCTTTCAGCAGCAATATGCAAAGGAGGCGGAACAATGGGTTTTATCAAATGCCCGAGATGCGAATTGAATTATATTGAAGAATCAGAGGGTTTCTGCAAGATCTGCAAGCGTGAGATGCAGGGCGAAAACAGCCAGGACGATACGGAGCTGTGCACCATCTGCAATGAGCGCCCTGCGATTCCCGGCAGAGACATCTGCATGGTTTGCCTCAAGGAAATGAACGCTGACGCCGAGGAAGAGGACGATACGATCAATTCCGAGACCGAACCTCAGGAACACGTCGACGAGAGCACGATCGGCAGCATCGACCCGGTCAGCTCCATGGACGAAATCGTGCCCGATATCGCCGACGATATTCCCGCCGGCGAATACTCCGAGATCGAAAACGAGCTCTCCCTCGAAGCGATGGGCGACGAGGAAGACGAGGAAGGCGAAGACGAGGACGAGGAGAGCGAGTGAGCGTATTCGCGATCGGTGACCTGCACCTCGCGGGCGGGGACGACAAGCCCATGAACGTCTTCGGCGAGCAGTGGACGGGCCACGACGGGAAAATTCAGGCCGACTGGCTGCGGCGCGTCAAAGAGGATGACGTCGTGCTGATTCCGGGCGATATCTCCTGGGCCATGCAGCTGGAGCGCGCGCTGCCGGACCTGCGGCGCATCGCCGACTGGCCCGGGAAAAAAGTGCTGCTCAGGGGCAACCACGATTACTGGTGGTCCGGCATCAGCCGCCTTCGGGCCGAGCTGCCCCAGGGCATGTATGCCATTCAGAACGACGCGCTCCGCCTGGCCGATCTCACCATTGCCGGCTCCCGCGGCTGGACCCTGCCCGGCCCCGGCCAGTCCGCCGAGGATCAGCGGATCTATGAACGTGAGCTGCTGCGGCTGCGCCTCTCCCTGGACCGTGCGGCGAATCTCGGCGGCGAGCTGGTCGTGATGACCCACTATCCCCCACTCGGGGAAACCGGAGAGCCCACCGACGTCACCCGGATGATTTCCCAGGCCGGGGCCAGATACTGTGTATACGGCCATCTGCACGGCGCGGCGGGCAGGAACGCCTTTACGGGCTTCTGTGAGAATACGTTCTATATGTGCGTGTCCTGCGACCGGCTCGGCTTTTCGCTGTATGAATTGCCGCTCTGTGGTGAATTCAGCGCGTAAAGTGGCGACCCGTTCCCAGATTTCCTTCTTTTTTTACAGTTTTTAACACCAATTTTCATCCTTTGTGGGCGTCATTTCCACGATAGTGGAGATGACGACTTTTTTTTGTGCTGTGAATTGCCGCCTGCGCGCGGAAGGGCGAAGGAGAGGGTTGTGGGTTTTTCCCAAAAAATGGGACCATCAAATTTCGTCAAAGCGCACAATTATTTTCATCCGTTTTGTGCAGTTTGCACATATTTTCATTCGGTCATGCTCAATTATTGATGAAATGCATGTCGAAATATAACATCCTCTGCGTTCTTCCCAAAAAAGAGCCGCCAGAACCTCGAAAACCTTGGAATCAATCTTCGGACGGACGGCGATTGGTCCTTGCCAAGGACCAAAAAGTGGGTTAAAATGGTTTTCGAGCCCATAAAGTGGTGGGAATATGGCAGATTGTGTGGTGAAAGTATGTCGGATGAGGAGAAGCGCGTCAATGACGATGCCCCGGGCGCAGTGAAGACCGCTTCCGCCCATCCTGACACCCCAGGGGGCGCGCAAGACCCGAGGCTGGCGCGCAGCCGCTTCAGCGGCAGCTTTGTCCACGGGGTGGATTCCAAGGGAAGGATGATCATCCCCTCCGGATTCCGCGACGCCCTGGGCGACCGGTTTGTGGTCGCCCCCACGCCGGATTTTCAGCACATCGCGCTGTACCCGCTCGGTGAATGGCTCAACCAGCAGGACCGCCTGGAGGCGCTGACCGCGCTGGACGCGCGGGCGACCCGGCTGGTCGAGATGTTTAACAAGTACAGCTATACGGATTGCGAGACGGACCAGCAGGGACGGCTGCTGCTGCCGCAGAAAATGCGCAGCAAGTACCTGGACGGCTGCCGCGAGGTGGAAATCAGCGGCGCCAGAAGCTATATCCGCATCCTGAAGGCTGAGGCCGGAGCGGAAGAGGATCTGGCCTTTGCCGCGGACATCCCCGATCCGCTGCGCTTCATGGCGGAAATCCAGCAGAGCGCAGGCAGATGACCGCAGCCTCCGATGAGCTGACAGCTGAACGCCATGCCGGCAGGGGCCGGCCTTCGCTTCACACGTCCGTAACGACTGAACGGTGACCATCATCCAAAGAAAGGAGCGCGCGCCATGTCGCTTGCCAGAGGGAACAATTACGCTACCGCCGGCTATCAGGGAATGGGCGCAGAACGTTTTCAGCTGGATCGTTCTGTTTTTATCCTTGACGCGACGGCCGGACAGGGGTATGATGCATATGATGGCAGTCTGTACCCGGACGTGGTGCAGCCCCGCCACCGTACCCACCGCACCGTGTCCGCCAAATGGTTTGCCAGGGTATTCGCCGCCATGCTCACGCTGGCGCTGCTCCTGATGGCGGTCTACAGCTTCCGCCTGCGCGCGCTCGATTATGAGGTCAGCGTGCTGGAGTCGCAGCTCGCAGAAATCAACCGGGTCAACGCGGAACTGGATGAAAAGATTTTAGAGGCGCGGGATTTGTCCCGCATCAGTTACGCCGCTGTTCAGACGCTGAAGATGGTGCCCGTCGAGGACGAGCCCGTGTATTACATCGTCGCGCCTGATACGCGGCCCTACGGCAACAGAGGAGGTACAGGGAATGATCACCCTGAGTGAGCTTGCTGCCAGCGTCGGCGCGGAAGCGCAGCCGGCTTATCAGAACATACATATCGCGGAACTGTGCATGGACAGCCGGAAGCAGGAGCACCAAGGGCTGTTCTTTTGCATTTCCGGCGCGCATTTTGACGGACATACCTTCGCCCGGCAGGCCGCGGAAAACGGCGCTGTCGCCCTGGTCACGGAAAAGCCGCTGCCGGACGTCCGTGTCCCCCAGCTGATCGTCGAAAACAGCCGCGTCGCCATGTCGCTCGCCGCAGCCACCTTCTATGGCCACCCCGACCGCAGGATGCGGCTGCTCGGCCTGACCGGCACCAAGGGCAAAACCACCACCAGCTACCTGATCCAGGGCGTGCTGGACCACACCGGCGCCTCATGCGGCGTCATCGGAACCATCGGCTCGTCCATCGGCGGCAAGATGATCAAGGGCGGGCTGACCACCCCCGACCCCATCGATCTGCAGCATACACTGAGCCTGATGGCGGACGCCGGCGCGGACTACGTCGCCATGGAGGTGTCCGCCCACGCCCTCGCCCTGCACCGCCTGGAGGGGGTCTGCTTCGAAACGGGCTGCTATACCAACCTCTCGCAGGACCACCTCGATTTTTTCGGCACCATGGAGCGCTACTTTGACTGCAAACGCAGCTTTTTCAGCTCGCACTTCATCCGCAACGCCGCGGTGAACATCGACGACGAGCGCGCCGCGCTGATCCGTCAAACCATGGATGTGCCGTGCCTGACCTACGGCATCTGCGCGCCGGCCGACGTCATGGCCTCCGACATCGAAATCAGCGAGGATGGCGTCCGCTTCAACCTGGGCGTCCTGAATACGGACAAGTACCCCGTGCGGCTGCAGCTGACCGGAATGTTCAACGTATATAATGCGCTGGCCGCCGCTGCGGTGTGCCTGAATCAGGGGCTGGACCCCAAGGACATCGCCGAGGCGCTCGGCACGGTGCGTTCCGTGCCCGGCCGGGCCGAGGTGCTCGACACGCGCACGCCCTACAAGGTCATCCTGGATTATTCGCACTCACCCGACGCGCTGGAGAACATCCTGAAAACCGTGCGCCAGTTCACGCGCAGCCGCGTCATCGCGCTGTTCGGCTGCGGCGGCGACCGCGATCACAGCAAGCGCCCGCTCATGGGTGAGATCGGCGGCACGCTGGCGGACTACTGCGTCCTGACCAGCGACAATCCGCGCACTGAAGATCCCTACCAGATCCTCGCGTCCGTGGAAAGCGGGCTCAGGCGCACGCAGACGCCCTACACCGTCATCGAAAACCGCCGCGAGGCCATCCGCTTCGCGCTGAACATGGCGCGGGAGGGGGACATCATCGTGCTCGCGGGCAAGGGCCATGAAACCTATCAGGAAATCAACGGCGTCAAACGCCCCTTTGATGAGAAGGTCATTGTGGCCGAATTATTAGAAGAAATGAGAAAGGATCCGTCCAATTCATGATCATTTACAGCATCATTGTGTTTGCCGCGGCGATGGTCCTGGTCTGGCTGCTGATGCCCCGGCTGCTGCCGCGCCTGCGCCAGATGAAATTCGGCCAGACGATCTACGCGCTCGGCCCCAAGCACCAGCAGAAGCAGGGCACGCCCAACATGGGCGGCATCCTGATCGGCGGTATGACCGTCCTCACCTCCTGCGTGGGGATGGTTTATCTGTGCGCAGCGCACCGGCTGCCCTTTTTCAGTTTTGACCAGCCCTACCATGGGCTCATGTTCATCGCTGTCGGATCCATGCTGATCGGGTTCGCGGACGATTACATCAAGGACGTCAAAAAGCGCCACGACGGCCTCTCGCCCAAACAGAAGCTGGCGCTGCAGCTGGTGGTGGGGATCCTGTTTTCGCTGTACTGCCGCCGGCTGGTCGGCACGTTCATCCTTCTGCCGTTCACCGACCGCGCGCTGGACCTCGGCGTGTTTTATGTGCCCGTCATGACCGTGCTGGTCATGTTCATGACCAACAGCGCCAACCTGCAGGACGGCCTGGACGGGCTGCTGTCCACCGTCACAGTGATCGGCATGCTCGCCTTCGGGATCTTCTGCTATTGCACCAACGTGAAGGCCGGCCTTTCGGCGATGACGAAGGACGCGCTGCTCACCGGCTGCGTCGCCCTGGCTGGCGCGGCGGTGGGCTTTCTGCGCTTCAACCATTACCCCGCCCAGATTTTCATGGGCGACACCGGCAGCATGTTTATCGGCGGCATGATGGTCGGCGTGGGCATGCTGTCCCGCTGCGCCCTGCCCATGCTGCTGTTCTGCCTGACCTCGGTCTGCTCGTCGCTGTCCGTGATGATCCAGGTGGGGTATTTCAAGCTGACCCACGGCAAACGGCTGTTCAAAATGTCGCCCATCCATCATCACTTCGAGCTCTGCGGCATGAAGGAGCCGGAAATCGTGCGCATGTACGCCGTGACCACGCTGATTTCCTCCGCGCTGGCGGTGCTGATCATGCTCGGCTTTATTTGGTGACGCGGCATACGATGGGAGGCAGTTCGATGAGTACGGCATATCAATTCCAGGGAAAACGCGTGCTGGTGATCGGCATGGCCCGCAGCGGCGTTCAGGCCGCACGTCTGCTCAGCGCGCACGGCGCGTTTCCCATTCTGAACGACCTGAAGAACCGCGAAGCCTTCGGCGACGCGCTCGCCCCGCTGGACGGCGTTCCCGCCGAATGGCGGCTGGGCGAATCCCCTCTCCCCCTGCTGGAAAACGCGGACGCGCTGGTCATCAGTCCCGGCGTCCCCATCGACAGCCCGGCGGTGCTGCGGGCCAGGGAGCTCGGCCTTTATGTGATCGGCGAGCTCGAGCTCGCGTCCCGGTTCGCGCAGGGTACGCTGATCGGCGTGACCGGCACCAACGGCAAAACCACGACCGTCACCCTGCTGGATACGATGCTGCGCGAGGCGGGCTTGACCTCCTGGCTGTCAGGGAACATCGGCACGCCCTTCAGCCTGACCGCGCTGTCCTCCAGGCCGGGAGACATGCTGGTCACGGAGGTCTCCTCCTTCCAGCTGGAAAGCGTGGACCAATTTCATCCGCGCGCGGCCGCCGTGCTGAACGTCACGGAGGACCACCTGATCCGGCACTATACGATGGCATGCTACATCGCCATGAAGCGCCGCATCTTCGAAAACCAGACCGCCGGCGACCTCGCCCTGCTGAACGGGGACGACCCCATCTGTGTCGGGATGGCGGAGGGACTCGCCGCCAGGGTCGCGTGGTTTTCACGCCAGAAGGAGGTCGCGCAGGGCGCGTTTGTGCGTGACGGCGCGATCATTGTGCGCCTGAATGACCGGGAATACCGCCTTTGCCCCGCGGACGAGGTCGGCATTCCCGGCCCGCATAACCTGGAAAACGCGATGGCCGCGGCCACGCTCGCGCTGGACCTCGGCGCCGCGCCCGACGCCGTTGTCCACGCGCTCAGGACCTTCCGTGGCGTGGAGCACCGCATCGAGTACGTGCGGACGCTCGACCAGGTGCGCTATATCAACGATTCAAAGGGCACCAACCCGGATTCCACCGTCAAGGCCATTGACACCATGAAGGCCCCCACCGTGCTGATCCTGGGCGGGTATGACAAGCACGTATCCTTCCGCGGGCTGGCGGAGCATATCGCCCGGTCTCCCCAGATCGCCGCGCTCGTCGTGCTCGGCGCGACCAAGGCGCAGCTGCTTTCTGAGCTGGCGGAGGCGCACACGGTGCAGCCGCAGGCCGCGGACTCGTTCGAGGACGCGGTCAGCCTGGCGCGCAGGCTGGCGCAGCCGGGCTGGAATGTGCTGCTGAGCCCTGCCTGCGCGTCCTTTGACATGTTCACTTGCTTTGAGGAGCGCGGTGAACGCTTCAAGTCGATCGTGAACGGGTGGACCGACGGAGACGCCGTATGAGCGAGCGCCGGGACTATCCGCCCGACGAAGGCTTTGCGGAGGATTTTCTGCCCGGTGACGGACCGGAAGCAGACGCCGCCGTCCGCCCGCCGCGCCGCAGGCTGCGGCTGCTGCCCAGGGTCCTGCTCTGGCTGCTGGTCACGCTGGGGATCGCGCTGGTCCTGAACGCCACCCTGTTCAGGATCCGGCACGTCAGCGTCGTCGGCAACCGCAACATTCCCGCGGATACCATCGCCGCCCTGGCCGATATCCGGCCCGGCATGGGCTTTTTCTCGATCAACGAGGCGCACATCCGCGAGGGCATCGAGCAGAACCCCTATCTCCAGCTCATCAGGATCCAGCGGGCTTTTCCGGACACAATGGCCCTGGTGGTCAAGGAGCGCGCGCCCTTCGCCAATATTCAGGGCGTCGGCGCGCTGTACCTGGTGGACGAGGACGGGTATGTGCTGAATAAAATCGAAGGTCTCACCCCGCAAAACAGCCTGCCGGTCGTGATCGGCATGCAGGTCAGCGAGGCCAGGACCGGGCGGCAGATCCTCTCCTCCAAGGAGGGGAAAGTGGACGAATACCGCACGCTCATCGGGGAGCTCCGTCTGCAGGGCGCGGTCAATCTGTTCAACCAGATCAATCTGACCGACGACAGCCACATTTATCTGCGCCACACAGACGGCATGATCGCTGACATCGGCACCCTCAGCGAGCTGATGGCCAAAATCGGCACGCTGCGCGCCGTCATCAACGAGATATCCCGTTCAGGGCCGGTCACCGGCTTCGCGGATGTCACCATACCCGGGGAAGCCATCTATTCCCCCTGAACGCTGACCAGAAAGGCACCCTATGCTTTCAAAGTCGCTTGCGCTGCTGATGCTGCTGATTTCGCTGGGACAGGACGCTGTCACCGGCTATGAGGACCAGCTGTCCCTGGGTGGCAACCTCTTTCTGATCAACCGCCAGTACACCATCACCGCGGACTATATCCCCAATGACCTGGTGATGCCCAACGTGGCCCGGTCGAGCGCCTCTGTGCTGATGCGCAGGGAAGCGGCGGAAGCGCTGGAGCAGCTGTTCGCCGCCGCCAAGGCTGAGCAGAACTACACTCTGACCGCCGTCTCCGGTTACCGCAGCTACCAGACGCAGAACAACATTTACCGCCGCCGCGTGAAAAACGCCGGCCAGCAAACGGCCGACCTGTATGTGGCGCTGCCCGGCGCGAGCGAGCATCAGCTCGGCCTGGCGATGGACGTCGGCCGCCGCGCCAGTTCCAGGCTCCGGGCGTCGTTCGGGAACACGCCGGAAGGCCGGTGGCTGGCCGAAAACTGCTACCGCTTCGGGTTTATCCTGCGCTACAAAGCGGAATGGGTCGAAACGACCGGCTATGGGTACGAGCCCTGGCACATCCGCTACGTGGGCGTCGAACACGCCCAGCGCATTCAGGCGCTCAATATTCCCTTCGAAGATTATATCGCCCTGCTGCGCGAGGCGCAGCGGGCGCAGACCGTCCCGCAAGGAGAAACGCCATGAAAATCCTGCTGTCCTGCCTCATGCTGACGCTGCTCCTGCTGCCGCCGGCCGCCCTCGGCGAAGCGGCGGACATGCCGGAGTGGGAGTACCCGCTCGCGCCGGAAATTCTGGAAAACAAGGCCGGCTTTATCACCCTTGTCAACCGGCAGCACCTGCTGGACAGCGACTATGCGCCCCAGGACCTGACCGTGATCAACGTGCGCTGCGTATCCTCCATCCGCGGCGACATGCTCCGCAAAACCGCGCTGGACGCCATGCGCAGGATGTTTGAGGCCGCGGACGCGGACGGGATGACGCTGTACCTGAAAAGCGTGTACCGCCCGTACTCGACGCAAAGCTATATGTACAAAAACCGCCTGAGCAAGGTCGGCCGGGACGACGGCGTCGTCGCCTATCCGGGCTCCAGCGACCATCAGACCGGCCTCGGCGCCGATATCCTGAACCTGGAATGGACGCGCAAGGACGGCATGACCCCGGCCTTCGGGCAGACCGCCGAGGCGCAGTGGATGGACGCGCACTGCGCGGAATTCGGCTTCATCATCCGCTATATGGAGGATAAGGAAGAGATCACCGGCATCATCTACGAGCCGTGGCACCTGCGTTACGTGGGCAAGGAGGCCGCCCGCTACATCATGGACCATCACCTCTCGCTGGAGGAGTTCGACGAGGAATGGCACGCCTACATCGCCGACTGGGAAGCCCGGGGCGGCGATTTCAGCGCCCTGCTGCGCCAGCGCGCCATCCCCACGCCCGCGGAGGTGCTTTTCATCACGGAGGAGGGAGAGGAAGAAGTCTCCCTGTTCCATTGACATGGCCAGCCTGCGCGACAAGCTGAAGGCCTACGGCACCAAGCCGGCTGCTCCGCGCGAAGCGCCGCCGCCCGCGGACTGCTACCGCCTGACAGAGCGTACCGCGCTCCCCGCCTTGCCCGCGCAGCTGAGCGCCGCCCTGCTCAACGACCTGAGCGGACTGCAGCTCTCCCGGGATATCGCGCGGGAGCGGCTCCTCTTTCTGGATACCGAAACCACCGGCCTGTCGGGCGGAGCCGGCACCATCGCATTTCTGACCGGTCTGGGCTGGTTTGAGGACGGACAGTTCGTGGTGGAGCAGAACCTGATGCGCGATTACCCGGAGGAGGGCCCGATGCTGCGGCGCGTGCGCGCCCTGGCGGACCGCGCGGAGCTGCTGGTGACCTTCAACGGACGCACCTTTGACCTGCCGCTCCTGGAAGGCCGGTATACGATGAACGGAGAACGCTACCCCATCACCCGCCTGCCGCACCTGGACCTGCTGTTCCCGGCGCGCGCGGTATTCCGCCTGCGGCTGCGCCGCTGCCGTCTGTCCTGCCTGGAGGAGGCGGTGCTCGGCATCGCGCGTGAGGATGATTTGCCCGGCAGCGAGGCCCCGAAGGCCTGGTTTGATTATCTGAAGGGCGGAGCCTTTGAACAGGTGGAGCGCGTGATGGCGCACAACCGGCAGGATATCCGGTCGATGCCGCTGATTCTCGGCCGGCTGATGGAGATGTACCGCTCGCCAACGGACGTTCACGAGCAGGAAGACGTGTACTCCATCGGACGAGTGCTGGAAAAGCGCGGCCACGGAGAGCGCGCCAGGAAATGCTACCGCGCCGCGGACCGCGGCGCGATGTCGAGGCTGGCGCGCACGGGCCTGGCCGAGAGCTACAGGAAGTCGGGCGACTTTGCCGCCTCTGCCGCCGTGTACGAACGGATGCTGGCGGAGGGACAGTCGAACGTGGACGTACTCGTCCGCCTCGCCATCCTGTACGAGCACCGGCTGGGAAGGCCGGACGAGGCCCTCCGGCTGACGAGGCGCGCGCTGCTGATCTGCGACGACCCGCAGCGCACCGACGCGCTGCTGAAACGCTGCCGCCGCCTGACACTCAAAACAGAAAGGACGAACGCATCAACATGGGACTGATGGATACCATTAAGGTCAGGAAAGCCCTGGCCATGCACCAGAAGGGCGACCTGCAGGGCGCGAAGGCGGCCTACGAGGCCCTTTATGCCGCGCAGGTCATGGACCCCAGCTACCTGCTGCCCTATACCATTCTGCTGCTGCGCGAGGACAATCCGGAGTCAGCCGAAAAGGTCAAGGCAATCCTCCGCAAGGTGGAAAAGGTCCCCGGGCTCAATCAGCAGCAGCGCACCGAGGTGCATGTCAACTACGCCTGCGCCCAGTTTATTCTCGGCCACCTGCCGGAGGCCATCCAGCTGCTGGAGGCCTCGCATCAGCGTACCCCCTGCGGACTGACCTACCAGACCCTCGGCTACCTGTATGTGGAAGCCGGCGACGCCGAAAAGGGCCTGCCCTTTAACGAAGCCGCCCTGGAATACGACGACGAGGACGCCATTGTGCTGGACAACATGGGTCAGCTGTACTACCGCGTCCTGAACGACAAGGAAAAAGCGCTGGAGTATTTCACCCGCGCCCACGCGCTGAAGGAAGACCAGATCGATACGCTTTACTTCCTTTCCCGCTACGATGTGGAAAACGGCGATACCGCCGCCGCGAAGGAAAAGCTGGAGCATGCGCTCGAGGGCCGCTTCTCGCCCCTGAACTATGCAAAAAAGGCGCGGATCCAGGAGGCGCTGGCGGCGCTGTGAGCCGTATCACTGGCAAAGCGGTGATTGACAGCCATCAGTCAGCGCATATCCTGCCGCTTCACAGCCGCGGTCCCACCGGATCGCGGCTTCGCTGCACATATCAGCGCCCAAGCGCGGGCATCACAGAACCATCCTGGGAGAACGCCAATGAAGCTTCCTTTTCTGACCGGCTCCTACGCGCGCGCGGACGAGGACGGCGTCTGCCTCGCCGTGCTGGACACGGACGAGGGCACACTCACCCTGAAGGCCGCCTGGCGCGGCTTTGACAACCCATCCTACCTGATTTGTGACCGCTCCGGCACACGGCTTTACATCGTGGAAGAGCTCAGGCCTGAGGGCCGGGTGGTATCCGCCCGCCTCGACGGGGACCGGCTCACGATTTGTGACCGCCAGCCCTCGCACGGCGCCGACCCCTGTCACCTGTGCCTCTGGCCGGATGAGCGGACGCTGACCGTCTGCAACTACACGGACGGCTCCTTCTCCGTCTGCCAGGCGGACACACAGGGCAGACTGACGGCTACGCAGACGGAGAAGCTGACCGGCGGGAGCGTGCATCCGCAGCGCCAGGAATGCGCGCACATGCATTTTTCCGCCTGGCGCGAGGGCACCGCCTGCCTGGTCGACCTGGGCTCGGACCGGATCCTGCTCCGCCCGGCCGACGCCGAACACGGACGCATTCTCCCCTCCCCCGCGCGCATTGAGCTGCCGCCGGGCTTCGGGCCGCGGCACCTGGCGTTTGGCGAGCGCGGTATGCTGTACGTGGTCAGCGAGCTGCAAAACCGGGTATGCGTACTGCGGCCGGACGGCTCCGGCGGATACCGCCCGATCCAGACGGTCAGTACGCTGCCTGACGGCGGCAGCGGTTTCGCTGCGGCCATCCGTTACCGGGACCGCCGCCTCTTCGTCAGCAACCGCGGCGAAGACAGCATCGCGATGTTCGCAGTGGATGCGCAGGGGCTGCTTCAGCCGCTGAACGTCTGTCCCACCGGCGGACGAACCCCCAGGGATTTTGAGGTTGCGGACGATCATCTGTTGGTCTGCAATCAGGATTCCTCCCTGCTGACCGTGCTGAAGCTGAACGCGGAACGGACTTCGATGGCGCCCACGGGGCTCAGCCTGGCGCTGACCAGGCCCACCTCCGTCTGTCTGCTGTCATCGTATGCCAGCGTTGAAACATCAAAAAGGGTGTTCACCATATGAAAGAAGCCGACCGGATTTCCGAAGGCAGGAGCCTGACCCCGGACGAGATCCGGGATACCGTCCTCGCGGCCGTCGCGGACGAAGCGCCGCGGCGGGTGCTGCTGATTCCGCCGGACTATACGCGCCTTCATTCGGGTGCGGGCCGGATCGCCCATCTCTGTTATCATCATTTCACGGAGCACGGCGCTCAGGTCGATGTACTGCCTGCCGTAGGAACGCATCGCGCGATGCCGCCGGCACAGTGGCAGGACATGTTCGGCGACATCCCCTATGCGCGCTGCCTGAGGCATGACTGGCGGCACGACCTGGCTATGCTGGGCACCGTCCCTGCAGAGTTTGTGGCCGGACAGACGGAGGGCCTCTGGGACAGGCCGGTCGCCGCTCAGATCAACCGCCGCGTCATCGACGGCGGATACGACCTGATTCTCTCCATCGGCCAGGTCGTCCCTCACGAGGTGGTCGGGATGGCCAATCACGCCAAAAACCTGTTCGTGGGAGTCGGCGGCAGCGAGATGATCAACGAGACCCACATGATCAGCGCAGTCTACGGCATCGAGCGGATCCTGGGCCGCGGCCGCACCCCGGTCCGGGCCATCTTCGACTGGGCGTTCGAGCGGTATCTGACGCAGTGTCCCATCGCCTTCATCCTGACCGTGACCACCTGCGACCGCGCGGCGTCACCCGGTGAGCAGCTCCTCACGCACGGCGTATTCTGCGGGCGTGGCCGGCGCTGCTTTGAGGCCGCTGTCCGCCTGTCGCGGGAAAAGAACGTCATTCACGTCGACCGTCCCATCCGCACCTGCGTCGCCTGGCTGGATCCCTCTGAATTCCATACCACATGGCTGGGGAACAAGGCCGTCTACAGGACGCGCATGGCGATCGCGGACGGGGGCGAGCTCATCGTGCTCGCTCCCGGCGTGCGCGGCTTCGGCGAAGACCCTGCCATCGACCGCCTGATCCGTACCTATGGCTACCGCGGACGCGAGGAAATCCTCGCGCAATTCGCCAAGCCGGATCACGCGGACCTGCGCGCCAACATGAGCGCGGCCGCGCACCTGATCCACGGCTCCTCCGAGGGCCGTTTCCGGATCACCTACGCCGTCAGGGAGCTGCCGGAGGAGGAGGTCGCCGCGGTCGGCTATGACGCGGCCCGCTATGACGACCTGGCGCGCCGCTATGGCCCGTCCTCCCTGCTGGACGGCTGGAATACCCTGCCGGACGGGGAGGAGATCTACTTTATTTCCAATCCCGCGCTGGGACTGTGGACACGTGAATGACGCTTCCCGGCTCGCGCAGATGAACGCCCGAGCGGTCACTGACCGTTCGGGCGTTGACTGGTTGGCTCGATGTCATTTTCCGGCGGCTCAGGGACAACGCGCCGGCCGTCCAGGATGGCGCTGTCCAGTGCGCCGCCCGGGAGATAGATCAGCTTCAGTGAAAAGACCCGGTCCCCGTTCATCAGCAGCGGCAGGAAGACGCGGTCGCCCTCCCAGAGCGGCAGCCCCAGCACCTGGTCCAGCGGCACCCAGCGCAGCACGCCCTCGGCACAGCTGGCCGACGGCGTCTGATCCGTGCGCGCGGTGTACAAAAAGGTGAACTCATTGCCCCAATCCGGCAGAATAAACGTGATCAGGCCGCGCAGCGTCAGGTCGGTGACCGTCAGGCCCGTCTCCTCCAGGATCTCACGTCGGACGCATTTCTCGGGCGACTCGTCCGCCTCCAGATGGCCGCCGATGCCGATCCACTTGCCCGCGTTCTCGTCATCCGCCTTTTTAACGCGGTGCAGCATCAGCCAGCACCCGTCCTGTTCAATATAGCATAGGGTCGTCAGTCTCATGGTGTCCCCCGGGATGTTGTGTTGCCGATGGCTCCAGGACGCCCGTCTCCCAGGAACCGCGTGATCTCTCCCAGCCGGCGTTCCGTTTCTGCGCGGCCGATCCGGTAAACGCGCTCCAGCTCCTGAGGGCGCTTCTCTGTATGCCCGATGCGAAGCGCCTCCGGCGGTCGGATCACCAGCGCGATTCCTTCGCCCTCCCGGCGGTCGATTTCCTCCATCTGCCGGTTGTACATTTCATGCCGCGTGGCCATGGCCGCGGCCAGCCGCGGAGATCGGCGCAGCGCGAATCGCATCAGGCGAAGTCCGCGGGGAGGCCGCTTGCGGTAGCCCTTCGGCTGGGTCAGCACGATCACGCAGCGCCGGCAGCCGAGGCCTTCCATGTACGCGAAGGGGACGGCGTCGGTGATGCCGCCGTCCAGGTACTGTTTCCCGTCGATCTCCACGGGCCGGGACATGAACGGCATGGACGCGGACGCGCGGAGCCAGGCCATGTCCGCCGCTCCGCCATCAGAGCAGCGGTGGAAGACGCACCGGCCCGCTTCGATGTCTGTCGCGCCGACGTAAAAGGCCATGGGATTGTCCCGGAAGGCGGCGCGATCGAACACGTCCAGCGCATCCGGGAGCTCCTGGTAGCAGAAATCCGCCCCGTACAGGTCGCCGGTTGTCAGCAGGGAACGCAGGCTGCAATACCGGGGGTCGGCACAGTATTGTTTATTGTAGCGGATGGGGCGGCCGATCTGGCGGGATTTGAAATTGCACCCGAATACGGCCCCGGCGGAAATCCCCGCCGCGGCGTCAAAGGTGATCCCGCGCTCCATCAGCACGTCGATCACCCCGCAGGTGAACATGCCGCGCATCGCACCGCCTTCCATGATCAGAGCGTTGTTCATGATCTAACACCAGGGAGAGGCTCACTCTGTCCACTCCACTCTTTTTCTCCCTCTCCGACAAAGATGGAACCGCTGATTTCTCAGCGGTTCCGTGTCGTTATGCCGGTCAATCAGGCCCAGGGATTTTCCGTGGGATAGGGCAGGCTCTTGGGCTGGTTGTAGGCGATGTCCTGGATGCCCAGGAACTTGAAGGTCTCAAACAGGTACTTGCCAACATGTGCGAACGCGACCGCGCCGTGGTGCGGATAGTGCTTCTGCACCAGCACATGGCGGTAGAAACGGCCCATTTCCGGGATGCAGAAGATGCCGATGCCGCCGAAGGAGCGGGTGGGCACATCCAGCACCTCGCCCTGCGCGATATAAGAGCGGAGCACGCCCTCGCTGTCGCACTGCAGGCGGTAGAAGGTGATGGGGCTCGCGGCGATATCGCCCTCCAGCGTGCCGCGGGTGAAGTCCGGATCGCTGCCTTCCGGCTCCAGCAGCCTGTGCTGGATCAGCTGGTACTTGATCGCGCGGTCGGCGCACATCTTGCACGACGGGGTATTGCCGCAGTGGAAGCCCATGAAGGTGTCCGTGAGCTTGCAGTCATACTTGCCCTTGATGTCCTCGTCGTAGATGTACTGCGGCACGCTGTTGTTGATGTCCAGCAGCGTCACGGTATCGCCGGACACGCAGATGCCGATGTACTCGGACAGCGCGCCGTAGATGTCCACCTCGCAGGACACCGGGATGCCGCGGCTGGCGAGGCGGGAATTCACGTAGCAGGGCTCAAAGCCGAACTGCTCCGGGAAAGCCGGCCAGCACTTGTCCGCAAACGCCACATACTGGCGCGCGCCCTTGTGCTTCTCGGCCCAGTCGAGCAGCGTCAGCTCAAACTGCGCCATGCGCTCGAGCATTTCGGGATAATACTTGCCTTCGCCCATTTCCTTGGCCATGTCCTCAGCGACCTCGGGAATGCGCTTGTCGCCCGCGTGCTCCTTATAGGATACCAGCAGATCGAGCTCGCTGTTTTCCTCGATTTCCACGCCCAGCTCATACAGGCCCTTGATCGGCGCGTTGCAGGCGAAGAAGTCCTGGGGACGCGGTCCGAAGGTGATGATTTTCAGGTTCCGGACGCCGATCACGGCGCGGGCGACGGGCACGAAGTCACAGATCATCTGCGCGATTTCTTCCGCCGTCCCGACCGGATACTCGGGAATGTAGCCCTTCAGGTGGCGCATGCCCAGGTTGTACGAGCAATTCAGCATGCCGCAGTACGCGTCGCCGCGGCCATTGATCAGGTCGCCGTCGCCCTCGGCCGCCGCCACGAACATGCAGGGGCCGTCAAAGTATTTCGCGATCAGTGTTTCCGGCGTTTCAGGGCCGAAGTTGCCCAGGAACACCACCAGGGCGTTGCACTGGGCCGCGTTCACGTCCTGCACTGCCTTGCACATGTCCTGTTCGTTCTCCACCGTCACAGGGCACTCGTAGATGCCGCCCTTGCACGCCTGCACGATCGCGGCGCGGCGCTTCTGGCTCAGCTGAATGGGAAAGCAGTCGCGGGACACGGCAATGATCCCCAGTTTGACCTCCGGAATGTTGGTAAGCATCGCTCAAAATCCTCCTTTATGCTTGACAGTAAGGGATGTCCGCCTGAATGTCCAGGTTGACTCCCTTCAATCCAATGTAAGCGCCCTGCGCGGCCTCACTGCTTTCAGGGTGCGCCAGCAGCCACTTGTTGCGCGCCCAGAGCGACTTGTCCAGCGTATTCGCGCCGGTGCCGGGGCGATAATCGGTATTCGTGCCGGCGGGCAGGCCGACCAGCACGCGGAAGCCCCTGGCGGGGTCGTTATGGCAGGGGGCGTAGTGCAGCGTGGTGGCATATACCTCCACCAGCACGCCCTTGGGCACGAAGAAGGCCTTGACCTTCGCGGTGTCCAGCACGTCGTCCACGATGTCGTCCATCTTCGCCAGGAGGAGAATAAAATCCTCCGTGCCGAGGTTGAACTCGCTGTCACGGTGATACTCCAGGCAGTTGAGGCGGGTATTGTGCCCGTTGCAGCAGCCCAGCTCGTACGGCATGCCGCCGAACAGGTTATCGCCGACAAAAGCGGCGTCTGGCGCGGCGTGCAGCGCGTCGACCCTGGGGAAGTAGACCGTGCCCTCAGGGCAGGGGGTGTTTTCCTCCAGCGCCTTCAGCAGGCCGTCCACCGGATAGCCGGTCACGACGCGGCCGTACGGCGCGAACGCGGGATCAGTGACGGGGATGATGTTCATCGCAGCTTCTCCTTCTTTCATCAGTCAATATGCGCCAGCTCGTGGAAGGCGTCCTTCAGCGACGGATAGAGCTTCTGGTAGAGGTCGAAGAACTTTTCATACGCCGCGTGACGGCCGGCGTCGGGCAGGACGGGCTCGCTCTCCTTCAGCAGGGCATGGCACGCGGTGGGGATATCCGGATACAGCTTGGCGCCGACGCCGGCCAGAATGGCCGCGCCCAGGGCCGGGCCTTCGGTGTTCTGCAGGGTGGCGACCGGCATATCGTACATGTCCGCCATCATCTGCCGCCAGAAGGGGCTCTT
>CAMNEH010000040.1 GCA_946536315.1 uncultured Clostridia bacterium | reverse complement strand
GGCACCGCGCCGCGGATCAGGCGCTCCATGTCCTCGTTCGGCTCCATGATGATGATGCGCTTGTTGCCTTCCTTCTCGAAATAGATATAGAACAGGTCGGCCTCGCGGTTGACAAACCAGTTGGAGCGCTTGACGCCCGGCATGGAGATGTAGCGGTTGAAGGAGCCGGAGGCAACCTTGCCGCAGGCGGTGATATTCTTGAGCGTCATGGTGCCCAGCGCCTTGCGCTTGCGGTTGTTGTACACCGCGGCGAAATCCAGCGAGCCGTTGGTGAAGGTGTACTCGTACTCAGTGCGCAGCCGGTCCTTGTACAGGTAGATCAGCACCGCGATGCCCAGGAACACCACCGCGACCACCAGGTTGAAGATGCCGGCCGCCGTCCCCTGCTGGAACGCGTACGCGAGCTGGGAAAACGTCAGCATGCCGTACAGGCCGGTGATAATCATCGTGACCCACGCGAAGGCGATCATCAGCGTCTGCATGCCGGTGTTCCGCTTGGTCGCGACCTGTTCCATAAATTGATCCATCATCGTAGCAGCCTCCCTATTACAAGTAAAAAATCAACAGCGCGACCACGCCGGTCAGCGCCCCGCCGAGCACCTCGACGGGCGAGTGGCCCACCAGCTCCTTCAGGCGCTCGTCGGTCAGGGGCTTGCCCTGCACGAACAGCTCGTTCAGAATCTGGTTGAGCACGGCGCCCTGCTTGCCCGTCTCATAGCGCACGCCCATCGCGTCGTAAATGACGATCAGCATGAGCGCGAAGGAGATCGCGAAGGCGGTGGTCTGAAAGCCCTCGGAGAGCCCGACCGCGCCCGTGAGCGCCAGCGTGAACGCGGTATGCGAGCTGGGCATGCCGCCCGAGCCCCAGAGCCGGCGCCAGTTGATCTGGCGCTCAATCAGAGAATACAGGATAAACTTGCTCGCCTGCGCCAGCAGCCAGGCGACCGAGGCGCACACCAGCGGACGGTTGGCGAGCAACGCCTGAAAGATTCCCATGGTCGTGCCTCCCATCAGTTCAGCCGGGACAGCGCCCGGACCGCCAGCGCCCGCAGGAAGTCCGCCGCCGGGCCGAAGGCCGCGAGCGCGTCCACCGCGTCCCGCGTCCAGCGTTCCGCGTCCAGGCGCGCCTGGGCCTCGCCCACCGCGCTGACCCAGGTCAGCTTGCCCTCGGCCTCGTCCTTGCCGGGCGTCTTGCCCAGCTGCGCGGCGTCGCCGCTCAGGTCGAGCAGGTCGTCGATCGCCTGGAAGGCGCGGCCGAGCCCATAGGCATAGCGGTCGCCCGCGTCCAGCTGCCCCTCGTCCGCGCCGGCCAGGATCAGCCCCGCGGACACGGCGGCCCTGAACAGCGCCGCGGTCTTGCCCGCCTGCATCCGGCCGATGACCTCGCGGTCCGCCTCGCGGCCGGTGTACGCGATATCCAGGCCCTGGCCGCCGACCATGCCCTGCGCGCCGGCGCAGCGCGCGATGGCGAACGCGGCCCGCTGCGCGCGCGGATGCGCGCAGCCAAGCATCGTCTCAAACGCCTGGCTGAGCAGCGCGTCACCCGCGAGGATGGCCATCGCTTCGCCGTACGCGACGTGGCAGGTCGGCCGCCCGCGGCGCAGGGTATCGTTGTCCATGGCCGGCAGGTCATCGTGCACGAGCGAGTACGCGTGGATCATTTCCAGCGCGGTCGCCATGCGCATGGCCGTATCGTCCGGCGGCGACAGCAGCGCGTGCGCCTCCAGCAGCAGCATCGGCCGCAGGCGCTTTCCCGGCGCGAGCAGCGCGTAGCGCATCGCGCCCTTCAGCGGCTCCTCGATCGTATCGGGCACCGCCAGCGCCAGCGCGGCGTCGATCTCCGCGCGGCGGCGAAGCGCTCTCGCCTCATACGCTGTATCGGGCATCATGGCGCATCCTCCATCTCCCGAAGCTCGCCGTCGGTCAGCTCCAGCATGCGCTTTTCCGCGCCGTCCAGCTCCTGCGCCAGCGCGCGGTGCAGGCGGACGCCCTGCTCGTAGAGCTTCAGCGTTTCCTCCAGCGGCAGGTTGCCCTCCTCCATCCGGCGGACCAGCGTCTCGAGATCCGCGAGCCTCGTATCAAACGTCTTCTTGCTTCCCGCCAAAGGGGTCACCTCTCTCTACGGTCAATATACGCGCCCCGGCGCGTCCATCCCTGAACAGCAGCTCCACCGTGTCCGGCAGCCGGTCCACGCCGGTGATGGCGACGCCGTCGGGGCCGCGCGCGATCAGGTACCCGCGCCGCAATACTGCGCGCGGGCCGAGCGCCTCCAGCCGCGCCGCGCATTGGTCCACCCGCGCGGCGGCGTCCCGCAGCCGGGCCTGCGCCGCCGAGCGCAGCGACTGCGCGGCCAGGCGGTTGCGCGCCGCCAGCTCGCGCACGCGGGACAGCGGATGCAGCCGGGTGAGGCGGGTTTCCGCCTGCGACAGCGCGGTCCTGTACGCGCCGAGCGCGTCGCGCGCCGCGTTCATCGCGCGCACGCGCAAAGACATGAGCTGATCCGCGAGCTGTCCGCGCTCCGCCACGGCGAGCTCCGCCGCGGCGCTCGGCGTCGCCGCGCGCACGTCCGCCACGAAATCGCAGAGCGTGACGTCCGTTTCATGCCCCACCGCGGAAATGACCGGCACCGGGCACGCGGCGACCGCGCGGACGACGACCTCCTCATTGAAGGCCCACAGGTCCTCGAGCGAGCCGCCGCCGCGGCCGACGATGATCACGTCCACCCCGGGCGTCCGGCCCAGCTCGCCGATCCCGCGCGCGATGTCCTCCGCCGCGCCCTCGCCCTGGACCTGCGCGGGGCGCAGCACAAGCTGGACGGCAGGGTTCCGCCGACCGGCCACGCGCGCGATATCATGGATGACCGCGCCGGTGCGCGCGGTGACCACGCCGATCATGCGCGGCAATACCGGCAGCGGGCGCTTGCGTCCCGCGTCGAACAGGCCCTCCGCCATCAGGCGTCGCCTGAGCTCCTCAAAGCGCTGGTAGAGCGCGCCCAGCCCGTCCGGCCGCAGCGAGGTCGCGTAGAACTGGTAGCTGCCCGCCGCGGTATACAGCGATACGCTGCCGCGCAGCTCCACGCGCATACCGTCCGCCGGGGCGCAGCTGAGCATGGCCGCGTCCTGCCGGAACATGACGCATTGGATGCGCGCCTGCTCATCCTTGAGCGAAAAATACAGGTGTCCGGACACGTGGCGCTTGAAATTGCTGATTTCCCCGCGCAGGCGCAGGTCCTTCAGCATCGGGTCGCCCGCGAGCGAGCGGCGGACGTACTCGTTCAGCTCGGTGACCGTGATGGTCCAGCTCATGCGCGCGCGGCCGCGAGGCTGACCACGTTGTCCATCAGCATGGCGACGGTCATCAGGCCCACGCCGCCCGGCACCGGGCTGATCGCCCCGGCGACCGCGGAGACGCCGGCAAAATCCACGTCCCCGACCAGCCGGCCGTTGACGCGGTTGATGCCGACGTCAATGACCGCCGCGCCGGGCTTGACCATGTCCGCGGTGATCAGCTGCGGCTTGCCGACCGCGGCGACGAGGATGTCCGCCTGCCGGGTCTGCTCCTTCAGGTCCGGGGTGTGCGAATGGCAGAGCGTGACGGTCGCGTTTTCCTTGAGCAGGAGCAGCGCGGTGGGCTTGCCGACGATATTGCTGCGCCCGACGACCACCGCGTGCGCGCCGTCGATGGGGATGCCGCCCTGCCTGAGCATGTACAGGATGCCCTTCGGGGTGCACGGCTGCACACCCTCCAGCGAGAGCATGAGCCGGCCCGCGTTCAGCGCGTGGAAGCCGTCCACGTCCTTTTCCGGGGCGATGCAGGACAGCGCGTGCTGCTCGTCCAGGTGCGGCGGCAGCGGCAGCTGCAGCAGGATGCCGTCGATCTGAGTATCGCGGTTGAGCTCCATGATCAGCTTTTCCAGCTCCGCCTGGGTCGTATCCTCCGCGAGAATCAGCGTGCGGGAATAGATGCCCACGCGGTCGCAGGCCTTACCCTTGCTGCGCACGTAGGTCTGGCTGGCCGGGTCGTCGCCGACCAGGATGACCGCGAGTCCCGGGGTCACGCCCTTCTTTTTGAGTGCCTCTACCTTCGCCGCCGCCTCGTCCAGCGCGAGGTCCGCGTATTTGCGTCCGTCAAGAATCTGCGCCATGGGGTACCATCCTTTCCGCGCCGATGAGCGCCACGCCGACCGCGTTATCCCCCGAGAGCTCAGGCCGGCCAAAGTACAGGCGCAGGGGGACGCGCCGTTTGTCCACCCGCTGCAGGCACATGCGGCGCAGCAGGGCGGAGGACATGACCCCGCCGAACAGGAGCGCGTCATGGACGCCCGTGTCCCGCGCGGCGTTGTCCAGCATTTTCAGTATGGTGCGGCACAGCACGTCGTAGGTCTCCGCCGCGACGGCCGCCGGGGGCAGTGTCCCGCACAGCCGCATGAGCTGCGCCTCCGCGCCCGAAAGATGGCAGGACGCCCCGCGCACCGACGACGGGACCAGGCCCGACACCGGCGGAAGGACCGATGCTTCAGCAGCGGGATCAGCCCGGTCTTCCGGAAAATACGGCCCTTCAGAAAGCCCCGAAGGGGCGGACGTGGCGAGCGCTTCCAGCGCGGGGCCGGCGGGGAAGGGCAGGCCGAGCCGCACGCCGACGCGGTCCACCAGCTGGCCCGCGTGCAGGTCCAGGCTGGACCCCAGCGGCGTCACGCGCCCACCCTCGCACAGCAGCACGTCCGTCGTGCCGCCCGACAGGTGAAGCGCGAGGAAGCGGTCCGACGCGAGCCCGGAGTCCACGCGCGCCGCGCGCAGGTGACCCTGCTGGTGCGTGGTCCGGACAAACGGCACGTCCAGCGCCGCGGCCAGCGCGCGCCCCGTGCCCTCGCCGACCAAAAAGACCGGCATGTACGATTCCTCGCCCTCGCGCGGCGCCGCCGAGGCGCAGACGCAGTCCGGCCGCGCGCGGCATTCGGAGAACACCTGCTCCACCAGCCCGGGCAGCTGGCGGCTGTGCAGGAACACCGCGTCGCTCTGCCTGAGCCCCGCCTCGCCCTGCGCAACGGGCAGCAGCCTGCGCGCCGAGGCCAGCGGCCCGCGCTCGTCCGCGAGCGCGACCGAGGTCGTATAGCAGCTGGTGTCAATGCCCAGACAGATCAACCGTCCGCTCCCTCGCGCGCCTTCATATACGCGCTGAGCACACCGTTGACAAAGGCCCCGCTCTTTTCCGTGGAATAGCGGGCGGCCATGTCCACGGCCTCCTTGATGATGATGGCAGGCGGCGTGGACGGCTCATACTTGAGGGAATAAAACGCGAGCCGCAGGATGCACAGGTCCACCCGCGCGATGCGCGAAAGCGTCCAGTCGCGCAGGTAGCCCTCGATCTCCCTGTCCAGCGCCTCCTGGTGTTCGGTCACGCCCGATACCAGGCGTTCGATCAGCGCCTTATCGTCCGCGTACGCGTCCGCGCCGCCGGCCGTTTCCTCGTTGAAGCCGATCAGCTCGCCGAGCGTCTCCTCCGCGCTGCCGCCCTCCAGTTGCTCATAGATCAGCTGCATCGCCGCAGCGCGCGCAAGTATTCTGGCCATTCGCCGTCTCCTTCAGTCGTCATACTACGATCAGGACCGCAGGCGCAGAAACGCCTGCGGTCCGAAATGCTCCGAGAATATCCGAAATCTTATTGTTCGGCCGCGTCAGCGGCGGCTTCCGCCGTCTCCTGGGCTTCGCCGACCGCCGCGCTGACTTCCTCCAGCGCCGCATCAGCCTCTGCCCCGACCTTTTTCGCTTCCTCAGCGATCTCGTCCGCCTTCTCCTCGATCCCGTCGGCCAGGGCTTCCGTCTCGGCCGCGATCTCGTCCGCGGTTTCCTCCGCCGCTTCCACGCCCTCGTTCAGGGATTCCACCGCCGCTTCCTCAGCGTCGGCGGCCGCTTCCTTGACTTCCTCAGCGGGCTTGCGAACGGTCTCGCGGACCTTCTCCTCGAGGGCCGCGCGATGGGCGTCGCGCTCGGCGCGCTGCGCGTTCACCTTGTCCATGCCGCTGCGGAAGAACTCGCGCTTATTGGTCACGCCGCCGATGAACAGACCCAGCGCGATCAGCGCGACAATCAGCAGCGTCTTCCAGAACCCGATCGAGATGAACAGGATCCCGGTGATGATGGCCAGCGCGACGCAGAGGATCATGCATTCGATGGTGCCGACCTGAAAAAACTTGCGGATTTTTTTCTCTGTGCTTTCCGCCATGGTGACAGCCTCCTTTGTGTACAGTCTTCGTTATTTCAACCGCCGGATGCCCGGCGTTTGATTCACTCCTGGAATGAGGTATGGTACTCGACTTCCTCCGCCTCGGGCGCGCCCGTGTCCGCGGATTCCGCGGCGTCAGGGGCTTCCTGCGCGGCGGGCGTTTCCTGGACGGCCGGCGCTTCCGGTTCAGCCTGGGCTTCCGGGGCGACCGGCGTTTCCGGCTCGGCAGGCGCGGCCGGCTCGGCAGGCGCCGCCGGTGCGACCGGCTCGGACTCAAACACGCGCTCGTGCGCCGCCTTCTTGGCCGGCGCGGCTTCCTCTATATTCCGGCCGACGTCGTAGGGGGATTCTTCCTTCATGCCGGGCTTGGTATTGATCACCGCGACGCGCACATCGCGCACGTTGACGCCGGTGGACACGGTGATGAACTGCTTGATCTGCTTCTGCAGCGATTCCACCGCCAGCGGGATGGAGATATTGTTGGGCAGCGCGGCCTTGAGATCCACCGACACGCCGTCGCGGTGGCTGACGATCCGCAGGCCGGAGACCTCGAACTCCTCATGCGTATCCGTGCACTTGCGCACGAGGTTCTCGATGGCGCGCACCGCGATGCGGATTTCGCCGTTCTCGGTCTGCTGGACGATGAACTCGCCCTTCTTGTAGCGCAGCTTGCCCGGAAGGGTGAACAGGAAGATGGCGCTCAGCACCTCGACCAGGCCAATGCCCAGCAGGATGATGCGGCGCAGCGTCCAGTAGCCCTCTGCCCCGAAGGCCGCCTTTTCCGCCTTGAGAACGTCGCCGACGACGTCCTGCGACGCCAGCGCCAGGTTGACGCCGTTCAGGCGGATGCCGACATACAGCGTCGCCGCGCCGAAGATGAGCAGGAACAGCGCGATGATGACGATGAGCAGCTTGGTGCCAAATCGAACTTTCATGGTGATGCCTCCCTCATTGACAGCATGCGTTTACGCGCGGCGGCGCGGCTTGCGCGTCCGCGGCTTGGACTCGGTCTCAGCGGCGTCCTCCGCCGGCTCGCCGGCTTCGGCGGGGGCTTCCGCCGTATCCGGCGCTGCGGGTGTTTCCGGGGCTTCCGGGGCTTCCGGAGCTTCCGCAGCTTCCGGCGCTTCTGCCGTCTCCGGCGCGGCCGCAGGCTCCTCCTCCGCCGCGGGTTCTTCAGCCGCGGCAGGCGCGGCCGGCGCCTCAGGGGCTTCCGGCGCGGCCGGCGTCTCCGGCGCAGGCGCTTCGTCCGTCACAGGCGCCTCTGCCACCGGCGCTGATGCTTCCGCCTTCACAGGTTCTTCCTTCGCGGGCTCTTCCTTCGCGGGTTCCTCCGCCTTGACGGGCACGTCTTTCTTCTCCTGCTTCGCGGCCTTCCGGGACGGCTTTTTGGGCGCGGGCGCTTCCAGGCTCTGAGTCCGCGTCGCCTCGATGGCGGCGTCGCGCTCCTTGTTTTCCTTTTCAAAGCTCACGCCCTGGACGTGCACATCCACCTTGACCACGTGCAGGCCGGTCATGCTCTCCACCGCCTTGCGCACGTTTTCCTGCACCTCGAGGGCGACCTTCTGGATCGGCGTGCCGTATTCCACAATGGTATAGATATCCACCGAAACCTCTTCTCCGCCGGTCTCGACCTTGATACCGCGGGTGACGTTCCGGTTGCGGCTGATGATATCGCCGATGCCGCCACTGGTGCACATGCCGGCGATGCCGTCGACCTCGCCCGCGGCGACGCCCGCGATGATCGCGATGACCTCGTTGGCGTATTTGATGGTCCCGCCGTTATGCAGATCGATGTCCGCATTGATCGGCAGGTTATCGGTCTTTGCAGCCATAGAAAACACACCTCCTTCAATATCTCACATAGTATATCAAATTTTCGCGGGTTTGGCAACATGATAATGCGGTTTCCGCAGAAACGCGATCTTTGACAGACGCCAAGGTTGACAACCGGGAGCAAAAACGGTATCATTAGACCAATCTTTTGGTGCAGGGAGGATTTGCCGATGGCGTATTACTATCAGGAACCGTGTCACACCTTCAGTGAGTATCTGTTGATTCCCGGCTACACCGGACCGGACTGCGTGCCGCAGAACGTGACGCTGAAAACCGCGCTGACCAAGTACCGCAAGGGGACCGAACAGCCGGCGATCAGCCTGAACATCCCGCTGGTCAGCGCCATCATGCAATCCGTATCCGACGACCGCCTCGCCATCGCGCTGGCCAAGGAGGGCGGCATTTCCTTTATTTATGGCGCGCAGTCCGTGGAGGACGAAGCCGCCATGGTCGCCCGGGTGAAGAGCTACAAGGCCGGCTTTGTTCCCTCCGCCTCCAACCTGACCCCCGACAAGACCCTGCAGGACGTGCTGGACCTGAAGGCGAAAAACGGCTTCTCCACCATCGCGGTCACGGACGACGGCACGCCCAACGGCCACCTGATGGGCATCGTCACCTCCAGAGACTACCGCGTGTCGCGCATGGACGTGCGTACGCCGGTCACCGACTTCATGACCCCGCTGGACAAGCTGGTCACCGCGCCGGCCGAGACCTCCCTCAAGACGGCCAACGACATCATCTGGGAGCACAAGCTCAATTCCCTGCCCATCGTGGACGCCGAAGGACGGCTGCTGTACTTTGTGTTCCGCAAGGACTACGCCTCGCATAAGGACAATCCCCTGGAGCTGCTCGACAGCAAAAAGCGCTTCCTGGTCGGCGCGGGCATCAATACCCGCGACTATGAGACGCGCATCCCCGCGCTCCTGGACGCCGGCGCGGACGTGCTGTGCATCGACTCCTCCGAGGGCTACACCGTCTGGCAGAAAAACGTGCTGGACTGGGTACGCGGGCACTACGGCGATACGGTCAAGATCGGCGCGGGCAACGTGGTCGACCGCGACGGGTTTCTGTTCCTGGCCAAGGCGGGCGCGGACTTCGTGAAGGTCGGCATCGGCGGCGGCTCCATCTGCATCACGCGCGAAACCAAGGGCATCGGCCGCGGCCAGGCGACCGCGCTGATCGAGGTCGCGAAGGCGCGCGACGAATACTTCGAACAGACCGGAGTCTATGTTCCGATCTGCTCAGACGGTGGTATCGTTTATGACCACCATATGACCATGGCGCTGGCCATGGGCGCGGACTTCCTGATGATGGGCCGGTACTTCGCGCGCTTTGACGAGAGCCCGGGCAACCGCGTGATGGTGAACGGCGTTTATATGAAGGAGTACTGGGGCGAGGGCTCCAACCGCGCGCGCAACTGGCAGCGCTACGACCTCGGCGGCGCCAGCCGGCTGAGCTTTGAGGAGGGCGTGGACAGCTACGTCGTCTATGCCGGCTCGCTGCACGACAACGTGGAAATCAGCCTGTACAAGGTCAAGTCCACCATGTGCAACTGCGGCGTAACGGACCTGGAATCCCTGCGCCGCGACGCGAAGATCACCCTGGTCTCCGCGACCTCGCTGGTGGAGGGCGGCTATCACGACGTCACGCTGCGGTCTACCCAGCAGATGAAATAAACGCCCATGAACGCCCGTAGGAAATCGGCGCTGCAGCTGCTGGAAGCAGTCACGGACGCCGTCATACTGTTTGCCGTGTACCGGCTTGCCTGTCACATCTGGATGAGCCAGTCGCCGCATATCTATAATATGGCCACCAGCCTGAGGTACGCGGTGCTGATCCCCGCCGTGACGATAGGTTATTTTTCGCTGTTCGGGCTGTACAACGTGCGCCGGCGGCGCGATCAGGTGCGCTCCGTGATTCTGGGCTGCCTGGCGACGCTGGTCACCGTGATGCTCTACCTGTACCTGCGCCACATGGATGATTTCTCGCGCGGGATCCTGGTGGTCTACACGCTCGGCGCGATGGCGGCGCTGTCCATCAAGTACCCGGTCAGCTACTGGCTGATCCGCTCCTTTCAGCAGCACCGGCTGGAAAAGCACGTGCTGGTGATCGGCACCGGCGCGCTCGCGCGGGAATACGCCGAGGACGTGCGCCGGCAGAAGCCAAGCTACACCGACGACAAGATCGTGATCGACGGCTTTTTGGGCCCGGACGCGGACTTCCCCGGCCGGATCGGCGGGTACGACCGGCTCGAAACGCTGATCGAAAGCCCGGACGTCGACGAGGTCGTCTGCGCGCTGGACCGCGAGGAGAGCGACCAGATCTACCCGACCATCCGCTGCTGCGAGCATCAGGGCACGCGCATCAGCGTGATTCCGTTTTACAACGACATTCTGCCCGCCAATCCCGCGATCGAGACCATCGGGCGGTCCAAGCTGATCAACCTGCGCAGCAACCCGCTGGACAACCCGGTGAACGCCTTTCTCAAGCGCTTTTGCGACATCGCCCTGAGCCTCGCGCTGCTGGTGGTGCTGGCCCCGTTTTTCCTCGTGCTCGCGCTGGTGATCAGGCTGACCAGCCCGGGGCCGGTGCTGTTCAAGCAAGAGCGCGTCGGCCGGCACAAAAAGCACTTCATCATGTACAAATTCCGCTCCATGCGCGTCAACGCCGAGCAGGACACCGCCTGGACCACCAACGAGGACGCGCGGCGCACCGGCGTCGGGCGGCTCATGCGCAAGCTGAGCATCGACGAGCTGCCCCAGCTGTTCAACGTGCTGAAGGGCGACATGAGCCTGGTCGGCCCGCGGCCGGAGATCCCCTACTACATCGACCAGTACAAGGATACCGTGCCGCTGTACATGCTCAAGCACCAGGTGCGCCCCGGCATGACCGGCTGGGCGCAGGTCAACGGCTGGCGCGGCGACACCAGCATTCCCATCCGCATCGAGCACGACATCTGGTACATCGAGCACTGGACCCTGCGCCTGGACGCGCGCATCCTGCTGAGGACCGCCCTGGGCGGCTTCATCAACCAGGAGGCGCTGCAGCCCAAGGGAAACGGAGGCTGACATGGACGAGCAGGTATATCTGGGCGACGTCGTGCGCACGCGCAAGCCCCACCCCTGCGGCGGCGACACCTGGACCGTCGTGCGCACCGGCGCGGATATCAAGCTGCGCTGCATGACCTGCGGCCGCGTCATCATGCTGGACCGCGTGGTCTTCCTGAAGCGCCGGAAGGCGACCCTTTCGCGCGCGCCACAGGCCGAATCCGCCGCAAACGCGGCGATAAAGGAGGAATAGACATGCAAGATGAATCCCGCAGCGGCGGTTTTCAGGCGCTCTGGAACCGGCCGCTCAAAATGAGTGAAAAGGAGATCGAGCGCCTGAAGAAAAAGGGCAAGCCGATCAAGCAGAAGACGGTCGGCAGCGAAGTCATCAGCTGGATCATCACCATCCTGACCGCCGTGGTGCTGGCGCTGGTCATCCGCACCTTCCTGTTCTCCATTTACGGCGTGGACGGGGAAAGCATGACCAACACCCTGCAGAACCATGAGAGAATGTTCTGCACCAAGCTGGATTACCTGCTGGGCGAGCCGTCCCGCGGCGACGTGGTCATCTGCCATTACCCCAATCGCGGCAATACCGCGTTTGTCAAGCGCCTGGTCGGCCTGCCCGGCGACACGGTGGAGATGCGCGACCATCACCTGTACGTGAACGGGGAGCGCATCGAGGACCCCGAAAACATGAACTTCGCGCCGAACTACAATTTCAGCGAGTATACGCTCAAGGACAACGAATACTTTGTGCTCGGCGACAACCGCGGTAACTCCAACGACAGCCATTCCGTGGGGCCCATCGAGCGCGGGATGATCGAGGCGCACGTCCGCACCGTCATCTGGCCGCTCAGCTCCATCCGCGAGGTAAAGAACGAGTTCGTCGCCGCCGGGGAGTGATGACGTATGAGAAAAATCACGCTGCCGCTCGTGACGATGCTGATCGCGACGCTCATGCTGGCGGCGGGTCTGCCCGCGTACGCCGCGGAGCAGATCACCTTTGAGACCGCTTCGGTCTCCGTGTACGAAAACGCGCAGACGCAGCTGCAGGTCCACCTGAGCGACGGCCTCGCGGGCGGGGAGGTGCAGTTCACCTCCGGCAGCCCCAGGGTCGCCACCGTGGACCAGCGCGGCGTGGTCACCGGCGTCAGCAAGGGCAACGCCGTGATCACCGCCACGCTGAAAACCGCCAAACAGACCTACAAGGCGACCGCGAAGGTCACCGTGCTGCGCGCCGTCACGGAGATCAGCCTCATTGAAGAGGACCTGAACGTCCTGACCGAGGCGGACGGCCTGCCCTTTTACCTGGCGCAGAACCGCCTGAGCGACGCCCTGCCGGAGGACCAGTACGAGCAGGGGATGTCGCTGGAGCGGATCATCCTGCTCAACGAGGGCCGCAAATTGACCGTGAGGGCCACGCTCAAGCCGAACACCGCCTCTGACAGGACCTTCGCCGTCGCCTCGTCGGACGAAAACGTCCTTTCCGTGCGCAAGCTGGTCCTGACCGGCGCGGCGCCCGGCGCGAGCCTGCTGACCGTGTCGAGCGTGTCCAATCCCGAGGTCTCCGTGCGCTACGGCGTACTGGTGATCACGCCGGTGACCCGGCTGACCGTGGACACCGTTCAGACCGTGATCGGCGTGGGCGGCACCGCGCAGCTCACCGCGTCGTTCACGCCCGAGGACGCGACGCTGAAGGCGGTGCGCTGGACCAGCGAGACCCCCAAGGTCGCGACCGTGGACGAAAACGGCCTGGTGACCGCCCTCGCCAAGGGCAAGGCCACGATCACCGCGACCGCGCTGGACGGCTCCAGGCGCAAGGACAGCGTCAGCATCACCGTGCAGCTGCTGCCCACGGGCATCAGCCTCGGCAGCGAGGCGGCCATCCAGCTCGGCGCAGGGCGCACGCGCACGCTGAAGGCCGAGGTCACCCCCTCCAACGCAACCAATACGAAGGTCACCTGGACCAGCACTGACCCCGGCGTCGCCCGCGTCAACCAGGAGGGCCGCGTGACGGCCGTCGCCCGCGGCGAGTGCGAGATCGTCGCCGCCTGCAGCGCCGACAGCACGATCGAGGCGCGCGTGCGCGTGGAGGTCATCCAGGAGGTCACGGCGCTCAAATTCACCCAGCGCAGCATGAGCCTGAACGTCGGCGAGTCCGCGCTGGCGGAGGTCGAGGTGTCCCCCGCCGACGCCAACAACCGCGCGGTCAGCTTCTCCGTGGATAACACGCGGGTCGCGACCGTCGACGAGAGCGGCATGATCCGCGCCGTGGGCAGAGGCAGCACCACCGTGCGCGCCAAAGCGACGGACGGCAGCAACAAATCGGCCTCCATCGCCCTGACGGTCACACAGCTGCCTGAAAGCATCACGCTGGACAAGTCCTCCGTCACCGTCAATACGGGGCGCAGCGCCACCGTCCGCGCGACCGTGCAGCCCACCAACGCCAACAACCGCTATGTCAACTGGGAATCCACCGACACCTCGGTGGCCAGGGTCAACAGCGACGGCCAGATCACTGGCGTCAAGGCCGGCACCTGTCAGGTCATCTGCCGCGCGCGGGGAGACAACGCCGTGACCGCCACGGTGGACGTCACCGTACATCAGCTGGTCACCTCCATCACGCCGGAGTCCCGCACCCTGAGCGTCAACGTGAACGAGACCGGCAGGATCCGCTGGACGGTCAACCCGGGCGACGTCACCGACCCGTCCGTCACCCTCTCCTCCAACAAGACCTCCGTCGCGACGGTCGACGCGGACGGCACCGTCCACGCGCTGAAGCGCGGCGAGTGCACCGTCACCATCAAGGCGCAGGACGGCAGCAACAAGCAGGCGACCGTCAAGGTCAGCGTGCTGCAGCCGGTCGAGGGCGTGACCATGGAGGAAAGTTTCGTCCAGGCCGACGTCGACGGGACGGTCCGGCTGAAGGCCAACCTGATCCCCTCCGACGCCAGCAACACCGCCATGGTCTGGCACAGCATGGACGAGAGCGTCGCCACCGTCAGCGGGCGCAACACCCGGCCCACGGTCACCGGCCATCGCTGGGGCACCGCGGAAATCGTGGGCTACACCGTCGACGGCGGGTTTGAGACCAGCGCCTGGGTCACGGTGCAGAACTACGATACCGCCGTGCGCGCGACCGACCTGTACCTGTCCGATAACGCGGTCAAGCTGACCCTGATGAACGTCAGCAACATTCCGATCTCGCGCGTGGAATTCACCGTGGAATGCTACGACATCTACGATATTCCGCTCGCTTGCAACATCAACGGCGCCAACATTTTCGACGGCCTGTACCAGTATCCCCTCGGCGAGCGCGAAAGCACGCGCCACGGGCGGTTCAATTTCATCGATTATGTGCAGCCGTCGGAGGAGATCGGCCGCGTCGTGCTCACCGTGACCTGCTACTATGCGCAGGAGGGCTGGCGCTACGTGATTCCCGAGAGCAAGCAGCGCACGGTGGAGTACAAGAGCCCCTCGTACATCGGCTACATTCCCGCGCCCGACGTCACCGAGGAAACGGACGACATCGTCGTCGACGGCGAGATCCCGCCCGTCGGCTGACCGGCTGCTGCGCGAAATTGTTCACCGCCTGTTCACAGATACGGTATATTATTGATCCGCCAACAAATTCCCGAATCATCTGCGACGTTCTAAGCGGCGGTATACTGCGTCACGAAACCTCGCCGTACCTGCGGGTACGCCTTCGGTTCCGTTCCTTGTCTCCCACCACTTATCACGCCGCATCTTGATTCACGAATTCATTGGCGGACCAATAGTATCAGTTGTTGAATGCCCATTTTATCAGAAAGGTCGTATGCAAGATGAAATTCACTTCCCGACTGCTGGCGCTGCTGATGGCGCTGACGCTGCTGATGAGCGTGTCCGGCCTGGCCGAGACCGCCGCTTCCCCCGCGGACACCGTCGTCGCCACCGTCGACGGCACGCCGCTGTACCTGAACGAGCTTCAGGAAGCCTACCAGTACTATACCGAAAACGGCTACAGTGTGACCTACGCCCAGATCCTGGAAATCCTGATCAGCACCCAGCTACTGCGCGAGATCGTGGCCGAAAACGGCTTCGACCAGTTCACCGATGAGGAGCAGGCAGCCTTCGTCGAGCAGGCGAACGCGTCCTGGGAAAACGGGCTGCAGGGCTATGTGACCAACTACCTCTCCGAGGATACGGAGGAGGCCCGCGCCGAGCTGCGCGCGCAGGCGGAGCAGTACTTCAGGGCCATGGGCTACAGCCCCGAGATGCTGGCGGACAGCCTGCGCAACCAGGAAGCCCAGAACCGCTACATGAACAGCCTGGCCGACAAGGACAGCGTCACCCGCGAGGACGTGCAGAATTACCTGAACAACCTCGCCGCGACCGAGATGTCCCAGATCGACAGCGTGTACATGTATGAGCTTTACCAGATGTACATGGGCGCCGAATTCAATTTCTATCCCGAAGGCTACCGCCGCGTGCTGCACATCCTGCTGAAGGTCGAAGACAACCTGATGTCCGCCTATCAGGACGCGCTGGCCGCCCTGGACGAGCTGAACGCGAAGATCCCCGCCGAGGACGCCGAAGCGCCCGCCGAGACCGCGGAAGCACCCACCGAGGCTGCTGAGACTGCGGAAGCGCCTGCCGAGGCTGCCGAAGCGCCTGCTGAGACCGCCGAAACTGCGGAAGCGCCTGCTGAGACCACCGAAACTGCGGAAGCGCCTGCTGAGACCGCCGAAACTGCCGAAGCGCCCGCTGAGGCTGCCGAGACCGCGGAAGCGCCCGCCGACGGCGAGGCGACAGACGCCGAACCCGAGAAAACGCCCTATGAAAAGCTGAAGACCGCGCTCAATGAGATGGTCATCGCCAGCAAGCAGCAGGCGATCGACGAGATCGAGACCCGCCTGGCCAACGGCGAGGACTTTGCCGCGGTCGCTAAGGACTTCAACGAGGATCCCGGCGAAGACCTGGCGGTCGGCTACATCGTCCATCCCGAAAGCATCATGTGGGACCCGGTCTTCCGTGACGCCGCCTTCTCTGAGGAGATGGCCAAGCCCGGCGACCATTCCGAGCCCGTGCTGGGCAGCTACGGCATCCACATCCTGTATTACATGGACGACGTGCCCGCCGGCCCCGTGGAGCTCACCGACGAGCGCTTTGAAGCGCTGCAGAGCGAGGTGCTGGAAGACAAGCAGTTCGAACTGGCCGACCAGGCGATCAGCGCGAAACAGCAGACCGCCGACATCGTGCGCGAAACCGCGCTGATCGAAAGCCTTGATCATCCCGTCTCCGACGTCCAGATCGACTTTGAGGCCGATGAGGACGAAGAAGAAGAGCCTGCCGAGGCGGAGCCCGCTGCTGAAGAAGCCGCCGAACCCGCTGAAGCGGAAGCCACTGAAGCAGAACCCGCTGAGACCGAGCCCGCTGCTGAGGAAGCCGCCGAACCCGCTGAAGCAGAAGCTGCCGAAGCCACCGATGGCGAAGCGGCTGAAACGACAGACGCTGAGGCCGTCCCCGCTGAGTAAATCCCACGCAGGCTCCGCCCCGGGCCGGACATCCCTCCGCCCGGGGCGGAACGCTGCGGTCTGACGGTCACGGAAAGGATGTGATCCCATGAAGCAGTTCATTCCCAAGGAAAAGCTGAGCAAGAAGGCCCGCCGGGCGCTCGACCGCGAGCGGCGCCGCGTCTGGGCGTTCTCTCCGGTCACCCGGACCGTCGAAAACAAGAAACGGTATAATCGCAAAAAAGCCCCCCATGACCAGCAGGACTGGCCCATGGGGGATTTTTTCAAGGAGTCGGCCCGGCCTGAATAAAGCGCGCTCCCTGCGGATGAGGACGAATCAGAGCGAAAGCAAATAAAGAACATACCGTAGTCTGTTTGTATTGATGGAGGTCGAATTACCATGAACGATCCGAACACAGAGAAAAAGGAAGCGGCTTGGGCGGACGAGCTGCCCGACCCGGAGGACGACCGCCCGGAGCCCTATGAGGAAACCTACCGGGACGGCAGCGTCAAGCATGAATGCTGGGCCGATGAATAGGCGCCGCGCCCTGCGCATGCTCGCCGCGGCCATGCTGATCTGGGGCAGCGTCGGCGTATTCAGGCGGTATATTCCCCTGTCCTCCGGTTTGCTGGCCTGCGTGCGGGGGCTGCTGGGCGGCCTGTTCATGGCGGCGCTGACCCGCCTGAAGGGGAAGGCCGCGCCGCTGGCCCCGAGGCTGCGCCTGCAGCTGGCGGCGATCGGCGCGATGATCGGGCTGAACTGGATTCTGCTGTTCGAGGCGTACAACCATACCACAGTCTCCATCGCCACGCTCTGCTATTACATGCAGCCGACCCTTGTGATGCTCCTGTCGCCGATCGTTTTTAAAGAGCCCCTGACGCGGCGGAAGCTGATCTGCGCCGCGCTGTCGCTGCTCGGCATGGCACTGGTATCCGGCGTCCTCCCGCTGCCGGGCGTCGCCCCCGTGTCGAGCGTCGGCCCCGGACCGAACGTCGGCCCCGGACCGAACGTCGGCCCCGATCACTGGACAGGCATCGGCCTCGGCCTGGCCGCAGCGGCGCTCTACGCGGGCGTCGTCATCATGAACAAGCGCGTCCACGGCGTCGACGCGTACCAGCGCGCGACCGTGGAGCTGCTGTCCGCCGGTCTGGTCGCGCTGCCCGCCGCGCTGCTCAGGGGCGATCCCCCTGGCGCGTTCAGCGCCGGCGCCATCCTGCTGCTGATCACGGTCGGCGTGGTCCATACCGGCGTCGCCTACGCGCTCTATTTCGCCGGCATGGAGCGTCTGCCCGCGCAGACCATCGCCTTGTTCAGCTATATCGATCCGGCCGCGGCGCTGCTCTTTTCCGCGCTGCTGCTGCGCGAGCCGCTCACCGCGGGCGGCGTCCTCGGCGCGGCGCTGATCCTCGGCTCCGCCATCGCCGGCGAGCGCGCAGAAATCCGCTGACGCATTCGTCAGCGGTTTTTCAGAACAGGTCCAACGAGCTGTCCAGGTAAATCTCCTCCCGCACCTTCAGCTGGTATTCCGGCTTCGTCATATAGTACAGCAGGCATTCAAGCACGACCGCGCTGCCCAGGCCGCGGCCCTCGAGCTTGAAGTGCGAAAAGCCTGCCGGCAGCCACCGGTCGCGGATGTCCGCGATCCCGATAAAGCCCGGGTTCGCCATCGCGTCGGAAAACCGGTAGCCGCGCTGCGCCGTCGGGGAGACGCAGACGTGGTCCTCGCAGGGCTCGCCCAGGTTTTTCCGGCTCACGTTTTCATAGCACGCCCGGCGGTCCGGGCAGTCGAACCAGCAGCACTCGTTGCACAGGAATTCCACCTTGGCCTTGAGCCGCCCGGGCAGCGCGTTCAGCTGATCGAACGCCGTGTTCAGCCGGAAGTCCGGCACCACATAGCGATATTCGCCGCGGTTCAGCTCGGCCGTGAGCTGGTCAAAATCCGTCAGTACCTTCGTCGTCGAGGAGACCAGGTACAGCCCCGGATACGTGCGCCGCAGGTATTCCGTGAGCAGGTCCGAGGCCACGATCACGCCATTCTCCGCGGGGCCGTTTTTTTCAAACAGCGCGCACAGCGCGTTGCAGCGCCGGTCCGCCAGGTGCGCCGGCGTGAGCAGGGAATTGCTGAAGGTCAGCCGCGCGGAGATCGCGTATTCCGCGGTCATCGCCGCGACGTCCTCCGCCCGCTCGTCGCCGAAGCCGACCCGGCCCCCGCCCCACAGGCAGTCCCCTGGCGCGCCGTAGATGGACCCGATCTCGCACCAGTCGTAAAAGTATTCCCGCCGCTCGCGGTACAGCGGCAGAAACGCCCTGTACAGCGCCCCGAACTCGAACAGCCCGGGCAGATGATAATACGCCTTCATGTTTCCTGTGCCGCTCCGTATCCCTTCGTTTCCTTCAGTCATTCATGCAGAACACCGCGTAGAGCGGAACGGAGCGGATGAGGCCGTCGGTTCCGAAGTTCAGCGCGGAGATCCGGACCGCATACGCCGGATGGTAACGTTCCATGGTATTCTGCAGGCTCCTGAATGTTTTTATGCCTTCGCGCTTTGATCTCGACAGGCACGACCTGCGCGCCGTCGTCATGGACGAGATTGATTGCCATACTGCCGCTCTGTATGCGCTGCCAGGTGCTGTACCACGCAGTTCTCCGCGACCGGTCCTTGATACATGTTGTCCTGATTCAGGAGCGGATCGACCGCTCTGATCTTTGATCCGCTCGATCAGCTTACGATACATCTTATTTCCCGCCTTTCGGTACGCATACGGTCTCAGCACGAAGGCTGAATCAATGGATCTTCAGGCATATTCCGGCCGGACCCTGTTTGATTATAGCAGAATCCGCACCTCTCTGCCATAAAAACCTGAAACGCTTCATGATTTTACGCAAGAAAAATTGAATCGCTTCAGGAAATTCGCATATTATTGATGAAATGCTTCAGGAATTTCGTCGCTCCATGCGTTGGACAACGACATTCCATGCGGAGTGAGAGCGTCGGCCGGAAACGTTCCCTCAAACGCATTTTCAGCATAAAATCAAATCATGAGCAGTTTTTGCGCAAATATCGAGCAGTCAATGGCCAAAAAGGGATTGAACTGCTCATTTTTTGCTGGTATACTTTTATCAAATGAGCGGGATGCTCAAATTATATGAGGAGGTCAAACCCATGAAGAAACTGATGTCTGCTGTGCTGGCACTGGTGATGATCCTGTCCCTGGTGCCCGTCGTGATGGCTGAGGAAGCGCTTGAGCCCATCACGCTGACCGTGTTCCGCGGCGATCCCGGTGATCAGCCCGACGAGGACAACAAGATCTACAAACTCATCGAAGAAAAGTTCGGCATCAAGTTCAACTTTACCTACCTCACCGGCGACCTGGACCAGACCCTGAGCACGCGTCTGGCCAGCGGCTCCTATCCGGACCTGTTCGACGGCGGCAACAGCGCGGACCTGATCATCAGCGGCGGCGCTCTGATCAACCTGCTGGACTATGTCAGCCCCGAAAAGACCCCCCGGCTGTGGGCCCACATCGAGCCCCAGAAGGCCCGCCTGATCGAAAAGGACGCCGAGGGCAATGACGTCCTCTACATCATCCCCAACTACGGCCTGCCGGATGGCCCGCAGATCGCGCTGTCCGTCGGCGGTCCCGCGTTCTTCATCCAGAAGCAGGTCCTGGCGTGGGACGATTATCCCGAAATCAAGACCATGGATCAGTACTTTGACCTGCTCGAGCGCTACCTGGACGCGAACCCCACCGATGAAAACGGCACGCCCTATACCGGCTTCGCCATCCTGTGCGAAGACTGGCGTCACTTCTGCCTGATCAACCCCGTGCAGCACCTGATGGGCCGTCCCAACGACGGTGAAGTGTTGGTCGACGTGAATGACCCCGGTTTCCACACCGAAACATTCATCGACAAGCCCTATGCCAAGGCTTACTACAAGAAGCTGAATGAAGAGTTCCACAAGGGCCTCATCAGCCGCGACACCTTCGTGATGAACTACGACCAGTATATCGCTGCCATCTCCAGCGGTACCGTGCTGGGCATGTTCGACCAGGCGTGGGACTTCGGCGCTGCCACCTCCGCCCTGAACGATGCCAAGATGTACAAGAACACCTATGTGGCCCTGGGACTGACCTACACCGAAGAGGAAGTGGCCGGCATCCAGATGCCCACCGATACCTGGAAGATCGAAGAGCACTACCTGAACGGCTCCCTGCCGAACGTCCGCCGCGGCTTCGGTATCTCCACCACCTGCGAGTATCCCGAGCGGATCATCAACATGTGGGAAGAGATGCTGTCCGAGCGCTGGCAGCTGATCCACAACTGGGGCATTGAAGGCGAAGACTACTACATCGAGAACGGCCGCCTGCTGATGACCGAGGAACAGTATGCCCACACCCAGGATGCCACCTGGAAGCTGGCCAACAAGGCTGAAGCGATCTTCCAGAGCAGCCCCAAGAAGCAGGGCTGGATCATGGAAGGCGACCTGAAGGGCAACTGCTGGGAGCCCGGCAACCAGGATGAAATCGTCTTCGGTCTGATGAACGACTATGACAAGGAATTCCTGAAGGCTTACGGCTACTCCAAGTTCGCGGACTT
>CAMNEH010000039.1 GCA_946536315.1 uncultured Clostridia bacterium | reverse complement strand
TCAGCCCGAAAAATCCATCTGCCATCCAACCACTTCATTAAATCAGCGTTTCCCTAGAAAAAATGTATTCTTGGATCAAGTATCATGATATAAGCATGTCTAAAAGGCAGGAGGTCATCCTGCCTCATTCTTTTTTACTGCTGCGCAATCTATCACCGCTAAGTTCCAGCCTTGGGGGATCGCTTGCGCCCGCCGCCGATTTGTGGTATGCTGGCACGGCAAACGCCAGAAAGGGAGGACGGACGCATGAAGCAGCACGATGTTGGTTTGGGCACGCAATGCGTGCAGGGAGGATACCGGCCGGGGAACGGCGAGCCGCGACAGATCCCGATCGTTCAGTCCACGACGTTCAAGTATAACAGCGGCGAGGAAATGGGCCGCCTCTTCGACCTGGAATCAGCGGGCTATTTCTATACACGGCTGCAGAACCCCACCAATGATTACGTCGCGGCGAAGATCGCCGCGCTGGAGGGCGGGTCGGCGGCGATGCTGACCTCGTCCGGGCAGGCGGCCAACTTTTTCGCGATGTTCAACCTCGCGGGCTGCGGCGACCACATCGTCGCGTCCTCGAGCATCTACGGCGGCACGTTTAACCTGCTCAGCGTCACCATGGCGCGCATGGGCATTGAAACGACGTTCGTTTCGCCGGACTGTACGGACGAGGAACTGAACGCCGCCTTCCGCCCGAACACAAAGGCGGTCTTCGGCGAAACCATTGCCAATCCGGCGCTTACAGTGCTGGACATTGAGCAGTTCGCGCGCGCGGCGCACGCGCACGGCGTGCCGCTGATCATTGACAACACCTTCGCCACGCCGGTCAACTGCCGGCCGATCGAATGGGGCGCGGACATTGTGACACATTCCACCACGAAATATATGGACGGCCACGGCGCGGCGGTCGGCGGCGCGATCGTGGACAGCGGCCGGTTTGACTGGCTGGCGCATGCGGATAAATTCCCGGGCCTGTGCACGCCGGATGAGAGCTATCACGGCGTCGTCTACGCGGAAAAATTCGGCCAGGGCGGGGCGTTCATCACCAAGTGCACCGCGCAGCTGATGCGCGACTTCGGCGCGATCCAGTCGCCGCAGCACGCGTTTTACCTGAACCTCGGGCTGGAAAGCCTGCACGTGCGCATGCGCCGCCACTGCGAAAACGGCCAGGCGGTCGCCGAATACCTGCAGGGGCATCCGAAGGTGCTGTGCGTGCATTACTGCGGGCTGCCGGGCGATCCCTACTATGCCCGGGCGCGGAAATACCTGCCGGACGGCTCCTGCGGTGTGGTCAGCTTTGAGCTGAAGGGCGGCCGCGCGGCGGCGGAAACGTTCATGAACGCGCTCAGGCTGGCGGCGATCGAAACGCACGTCGCGGACGCGCGCACCTGCTGTCTGAACCCGGCGAGCACCACGCACCGGCAAATGACCGAGGAACAGCTGAAGGCGGCGGGCGTGCCCGCGGGCATGGTGCGCATGAGCTGCGGACTGGAAGACGCGCAGGACTTGATCGCGGATATCGCGCAGGCGCTGGACGCGATCGGCGCGGAGGCGTAAGCGATGCCGATCAAGATCCCCGACCACCTGCCGGCGGTGGACGTCCTGCACCGCGAGAATATTTTCGTCATGCCGCAGAACCGCGCCATGACCCAGGACATCCGCCCGCTGCACATCCTGCTGGTCAATCTGATGCCGAAAAAAATCCAGACGGAGGTCCAGTTTTCCCGCCTGCTGGGGAATACCGCCCTGCAGATCGAGCTGGAGCTGGCCGCGCCGGCCAGCCATCAGTCGGCGAACACGCCGGCGGAGCACCTGCAGGCGTTCTACCAGCCGTTTGAAGCCGTCATGCAGCGCAATTATGACGGCTGCATCATCACCGGTGCGCCGGTAGAGCAGATGCCGTTTGAAGAGGTGGATTACTGGCCGGAGCTGTGCCGGCTGATGAGCTGGACGGAGCAGCACGTGCATTCCACGCTGCATATCTGCTGGGGCGCGCAGGCGGGGCTGTATTATCACTACGGCATCCAGAAGGCGGACCTGCCGCGCAAGCTGTTTGGGGTCTTCCCGCACCGGGTGGAGTATAAAAACAGCATCCTCTTCCGCGGCTTTGACGACACGTTCTATGTGCCGCACTCGCGGCATACCACCGTCCTCAGGGAGGATATCGAGGCGGTGCCGGAGCTGCAGGTGCTGTCCTCGTCGCCGGAGGCGGGCGTATACGCGGTGTACGCGCGGCGGTACAAGCAGATTTATGTGACCGGGCATTCGGAGTACGACGCCCTGACCCTGGAGCAGGAGTACCAGCGCGACATCGCCGCCGGCAAGCCGATCGACGTGCCGCAGCACTATTACCCCGGAGACGACCCCACGCGCCCGCCTGTTGTGAGCTGGCGCGCGCACGCGAACCTGCTGTTCTGCAACTGGCTCAACTATTTCGTTTATCAGACCACGCCCTACGACCTGGCGATGATCTCCGAAGAGGAGTCACGCAGGCGTCCGGCGGAATAATACAGCGCCGCCCTCAGCGCCCGCAGTCGGATCACGACTGCGGCAGGGAGCGGCGTTTGATAATGTGTCGAAGTATCATGACGACGGAGAAAGCGGCGAGCACGACGCCAAGCCGCAGCAGCGCAACGGTCCAGTAGGTGGCCGGGATCCCCATGGCGCTGAGCAGCGCCGGCGCTTTGGTGGACCAGGGAATGACGACGCTTTCAAACTTGTGCAGGGCCAGGATCCAGAGCGTGTTCCTCCCCAGCAGCGCCAGCGCCCCCGCGCCCGGGAAGCCGCTGCGGTCCCAGCGCTCGCAGGCCGCGAGGATCAGGAAGGAAAGAACGGCCCCGCAAATGACATTCAGCACCCCGCCCCTGAAGGAGGCGACGACGAGGTATAACGGCGGGACGTGCATTGCTGCAATGCCGGCGGCAATCAAGCCGATCAGCAGCAGGTATGCCGGGAGTGGCTTTTGCAGGAAGCCGGTCCGGCGGAACAGATAGCCGAGCCACAGGAACAGCAGGGAGGCGAAACCGGCGTATACGCTGAGCGGTAACCAGGGCGTGCAGGCGGCCAGCAGGACCCCGGCGCACGAGACCGCCAGGACGGCGATGGCCTGCATGGCGGGGTGGCGGAAGGCCTTCAGGATGGCCGCGAGGAGGAGTTTGGCCCAGAACATGCCCAGCAAAAACCACGGCATCCCGATGATGGACAGTTTGATCGGGAACCACCAGGGCCAGTCCGTCCGGGTACCGCTGCCGTACAGCGTCGCGCTGAGGGTTTTCAGGACGCCGGGCAGGACGCTCTGGCCGTGGCGCAGGTCCTGGACGATCCCGCACGCCACCGTGCCGAGGCAGATCAGCAGGTAAGGCACGATCAGCTGGCGGACCAGCTTCTTCACATACGGCAGCGTCACCCCTTCCTGCTTGAAAAAATACCCGCTGGCGATAAAGAACAGGGGCATATGAAAGGCAAAAATCAACCGTTCCACCGAGGCCGGCTTCTGAAACGCGGTATGCCCGAAAATGACCGCGATCATCGCCAGTCCTTTGGCCATATCGATGGAGCGCACGCGGGCGGTCATGTGAAGTACCTTTCCTGCGGCTCGATGTTCTCGTGGCGCTTTTTCCGGCGGGATTTGTGGTGCTTCACGCGGCGGACCATCCGCACGAACAGGAAGATCAGGATGAGCGGCAGGGCGATGTACAGCGCGACGAATTCAAACGTGAGGCGGGGGAAGGGGTTCGGGTCCGCCTCGGTATAGGCGATGATGTCCTCAATGGACGGGGCGAGCGGCTCACGCCGGGCGATGGAGCGCGTCGCGAGCAGCTCGAACACGGTGGGCTCGCCGTTCTGGTCGTAATAGGTCAGGCGGCCCATGACCTCGCCTTCCTGCACGGGCGCGCTGAAGGCGCGGGTATACTCGGTGATGGTGAAGTCGTTCAGGTGCCTGGACAGGTAGTCGATGTTGGAGGACGACGTGATGATCCGTTCGCTGCCGGTGCTTTCTTCGTCCACGCGGCGCAGCGCCAGCGTCAGCTTGCCCAGGTTGCTGTCGGTCAGGGCGTAGTGGGCGATGTCCACGACGCGCGGATTCATGGTGTACAGTTCCGAAATGTTGACCCCGGTGAACTGCTTGAAGCCGTACTCCATCAGCTTGATGGTGTCGGTATACCGCGCGGTGTCCGACCGCGCGTGGTAGACGCAGGAAATCAGGGTGATGCCGTCGCGCTGCGCCGCGCCGACGTAGCAGTAGCCCGCGGCGCTGGTGTTGCCGGTTTTGATGCCGATGCCCTCGGGGTAGTAGGTCTCCGCGTTGTCAGCGGTATTGCGCATGAAGCGGTTGTTGGTCCGCAGCGGGCGTGATTTATAGATGTTGTCTTCCGGCATGATGTACTCGTCCCGGCTCACGATGTCTCGGAAGGTGTCGTTTTTCATGGCCATCCGCGCGATGATGGACATGTCCCGCGCGGTGGAATAGTGTCCCTCGTCGTGATAGCCGTGCGGGTTGACGAACTGCGTGCCGGTGCAGCCGAAGCTCTCCGCGGCGCTGTTCATCAGCGATACAAAAGCGGGAATGGAGCCGGATACGGTCTCCGCGATGACGTTCGCGCCTTCGTTACCGGACATCAGCATGGTGCCGTAGATCACGTCCGCGAAGTGCAGCGTTTCCCCAAAGCTCAACGGAATGACGGACGAGTCGGCAGGAATGTCCATGGCCGAGGCGCTGACGGTGACCTCGCGCTCCGGGTCGTCCAGCAGGATGCCCAGGTACGCGGTCAGGATTTTGGTGGTGGACGCGGGGTAGATCCTCGCGTCCGCGTTCTTTTCAAAGATGACTTCCCCGGTGTCCGCCTCCACCAGGATGGCGGAAGTGCAGCTCAAATGCTCCGGCAGCAGATTGGCCGGATTCTGGGGGTCATAGCTGGGCTGCTCCGCGACGGCGCGCGGCGCGAGCAGCGTCCACGCGATCAGCAGGGCAGCCAGAGTGGCGCGCAGGCGCGCGCGCAAGGTGTGTACGGACAAAATACCTCTCCTGTTAGATGATGGGGGTCTCCACCAGTGCGGAGCGCCCCTCGCAGTCGATCAGCACCAGCACGGGAAAGCGTTCGAGGGTCAGTCGGCAGACGGCTTCCGACTGCAGTTCGGGGAAGGCGATGAGCTCGCAGGCGGTGATATGCCGGCTGAGCAGCGCCGCCGCGCCGCCGACTGCGCCGAAGTATACGGCGTGATGGCGTCGCATCGCGTCCACCACTTCGGCGGAACGCTTGCCCTTGCCGATCATGCCTTTGAGCCCCTGTTGGAGCAGCGCCGGGGTGTAGGCGTCCATGCGGTAGCTGGAGGTCGGGCCGGCCGCGCCGATGGGGCGCCCGGCGGGCGCGGGCGACGGACCGACATAATACACGGTCTGCCCGGCCAGCGGCATGGGCAGCGCCTCACCGCGGGCCAGCATTTCGGTCAGGCGCTTGTGCGCCGCGTCGCGCGCGGTGTAGCACGGCCCGGTCAGCAGCACGGGCTCCCCCGCACGGAGGGAGGACACCGTTTCGTCCGTCAATGGAAGCAGCACTTCGCGTATGTCTGTCATGGGCGTATCCTCACAGGTTGATCTCGGCGTGTCTGGAGGCGTGGCAGCAGATATTGACCGCCACCGGCAGGCCGGCGATGTGCGTGGGGGCGGTGGCGATGGCGACGTTGAGCGCCGTGGTGACGCCGCCGTAGCCCGCCGCGCCGATGCCCAGCGCGTTGATTTCGCTGAGCGCGCGCGTCTCCAGCGCGGCGTAGCGCGGATCCGGGTGCCGTTTGTTCAGCGGACGCGCGGTCATGCGCTTGGCCAGCAGCGCCGCCTGCTCAAAATCGCCGCCGATGCCGACGCCGACAATGATCGGCGGGCAGGGGTTCGGCCCGGCGAGGCGGGCGGTGTCCACAATGTAGCGCAGCACGCCCGCTTCGCCCGCGGCGGGCGTGAGCATGCCGATGCGGGACATGTTCTCGCTGCCAAAGCCTTTGGCGATGCCCAGCAGGTGGATCCGGTCCCCGGACACCAGCGCAGTATGCAGAATGGGCGGGCAGTTGTCCAGGGTATTTGTCCGGTCAAACAGCGGATCATCGACGACCGACTTGCGCAGGCTGCCCTCCGTATAGGCGTCGCGCACTCCGGCCGTGACTGCGTCCGAAAATAGGCCGCCGGTGATGCGCACCTCCTGGCCCACCTCGGCGAAGACGACCGCGAGGCCGGTGTCCTGGCAGATCGGCAGGCCGTCCTCCTCCGCGCAGACGTAATTCTCCGTCAGCTGGCTGAGCGCGTAGCGCGCGGCGGTCGAGGTCTCCCGGTCGGCGGCGTCCGTGACGGCCTGCCGGATGTCCGGGGCGATCTGGCGGTTGGCGGTCAGGAACAGCTGTGCCACTGCGGCGCGGATCTGTGCGCAGGATATCTCTCTCATGCGGTCTCTCCTTGGGCGTCGGTGATGGAGGCAGGAACGGCGACGGGGGACTGGGTATACAGGCATTGGGGGCGGCCAGCGCCGAGGCCCCACAGCGTTTCCGCCAGGGCGTCGTCGGCCAGGAGCGTCTTTTCGTTCGCCGGGCGGGTGATGACGGGCAGCGATGCGCTGTCCCGGATGCGCCTGAGCAGCGGCCGCGCGGAGGCGCGGAAGCCCAGCAGGCGAATGTATTCCGGCGCGGCGGGGTCCCGCGAATACGGCATGCCGAGCAGCAGCCGGCTGAGCGCGCGGCGCAGCGAGGCGTGCGTATAGCGCCGGGTCTTGAGGCGCCCAAGCAGCGCGTCCAGGCTGTCCGGCCGCGCGGCGAGCGCCTTGCTCAGCCGGCGCTCCAGCCCCTCCCCGGCGGGGAAATATGCGGCCCAGTCCTCCGGCGCAGAGGTATGCAGGCGGTAAAGCAGCGCCTGCGACAGGGCATCGGGCGCGCAGACGCGGCGGTCCGCGAGGCATTCACGCGCGATATCGGCCGCAGCGGGCGGCAGGGCGGCGAGAGCGGCGTCTGCCTCCCCGGCGAGCATCTGCCGGCGGAGCGCGCTCGAGGGCGGGTAGCCGTCCCGGCCGTCCCCGTCGCGCGCGCCGACGCGCTGAATGGGCAGCGGGCGGATGCCGGTGCCGTCGAGACGCCGCAGATAGGCGACGGCCAAGATGTTGTTGGGCCGTGTCAGCCACTGCCGTGGGACTTCAGTACAGGCCTCGACAGCCTCCGCCTGCGCGGCGGGATAGGCCAGGCCCTCGTCCAGGCGGCGGCGCAGGGTTTCCCTGAACAGCGACGGCTCCGCGTTCAGGCATTCAGCGGCGCGGACCAGCGCCGGGAGGCGGTCGGCGTCCTCACAGCCGAAGGCCTGAACGCCGACGACTTTGAGCGCGTGCAGGATGTCCACAGCGCCGAGCGCGAACCGGTCCGCCGGCGCGCAGGAAAACCGCGCGGGCAGCGCAAACACCGCGTCCGCACCGGCCGCCAGCGCCATGCGCGTCCTGTCCCGGGTGGAAAACATGCCCGGCGCGCCTCGCTGCAGAAAGGCGGTGCTGAGGACGCAGACCACGTACCCGCAGCCGGACAGGCGGCGGGCCTCGCTGATCAGGTGCGCGTGTCCCGAGTGAAACGGGTCAAACTCCGCTACGATGCCGCAGGCCTGCATGACGATCGCCGCCCCTTTGTCCACAGGGATTCGCGGGGAACTCCGTCCGCTCCCCGCGTGATATTATTATACACGGACGCTTGCGAATTTGGCAAGTATCCTATATAATATCCCATGGTAAATTTTCTGGTGAGGGAGCGTTCGGATGAGTAAGCGGGAACTTTGGAAGAAACTGGCGGTCTGGGTGTCGCTGTGCTTGCTGTTTGTGCTGACGCGCGGGCTGATCGCCGCTCCGTGGCTGTGGCTGCGCGTACCCCGCAACAGCAGCCTGACCCTGGTGCTGCGCTGCGTATGCTCCTTCGCCGCCTGGCTGCTCGCGGCCATGCCGGAGCATGGCTATCACTGCTGGCGCGTGATGCGGCTGAACGGGGATGAAACGGGGAAGTATTCTTATTTCAGGGCGCTGAAGGTTGGGCTGTACCGGGTGCTGCGGGTCAGCGAAGCGGCGGTGCCGGCGGCCGGCCTCGTGGTGCTGCTGTACTACATCATGAACAGCAGCTTCGGCGTGCTCAGGATTCTCAAGGACATCGGCTCCAACTTCGGCGCGCAGCGCCGTTACGGGTACGACGTGGGACTGGGCGTGATTCTCGCGGCACTGGTCATTTCCCTGATCGCGCTGGCGATATTGTGGTACCGGGGAACGCCCAACGATTACCTGCGCACGGTCAGGCCGTTCAGAAAGGCGCGGTTCGACCGGCTCACGCTGAAAAATTTCTGCCTGGCGGCGGTGGCGTATCTGCTGTGGGGCGCGATCGCGTACGCCTTCTTCTCCGCGAGGATGGAGCAGGTCAATGGCCTGCTGTCCAGGGTGACCAAGCTGCCGCGCGTTATTCGCGACGTGCTCAGGCAGCGCGAATTTCTGACCTATATGGGGCTGGTGCTGGCGCTGGTGTATTGCCCGCTGTGGTGCGTGCGCAAGCGCGGCGCGGCGAAAGCGGCGGCGCAGATGGTGAAGGATGCGGCTTGACGCGCTCCTGGCCCGGCTGGGCGTCGGGACCCGCAGCGAGGTCCAGCGGCTGATCCGTTCTGGTGCGGTCGCAGTCGCGGGGGAGACCGTCCGGGATCCGGGACGGGCCTTGCCGCCCGAAGCGCCGGTGACGGTGCGCGGGCAGGCGCTGGACACGCGGACCGGACGGACGGTCATGCTGCACAAGCCGGCCGGGGTGCTGACGGCGGCCCGGGACGCCCGCGCGGGGACGGTCATGGACCTGCTCCCGCCGCTGTACCGGAGCCTCGGCTGCATGCCCGTCGGGCGGCTGGACAAGGACACGACCGGCCTGCTGCTGCTCACCACTGACGGCGAGCTGGCGCACCGCCTGATCTCCCCGAAGCGGGAAATCGAAAAGGTTTACCTGGCGACGACCGATACGGCGTTCACCGATGCGGACGTGACCGCCTTCGGCGCGGGCCTTGCGCTGGGCGATTTTGTCGCGAAGCCGGCCAGACTGGACATCGTGGACGCGCATACTGCGCGAGTGACGGTGACGGAGGGCAAGTACCACCAGGTGCGGCGAATGCTGGCGGCCTGCGGGCACGAAACGCTGACGCTCCACCGCGAACGCGTCGGTCCGCTGGCACTGGATCCCGCGCTTGGCCCGGGGCAGATGCGCGAACTGACGGGCGAGGAATGCAACGCGCTCAGGGAGGCGGTCGATCAGACATGACGGAACAGTATTTTGCCAAAACGCCGAGCGCTGAAAGCCGGCCCGTGGAAACGGCGTTTGAGTACCGCGGACAGCGGCTGGCCCTGACCACGGACAGCGGCGTGTTTTCGCGCGGCAGCGTGGACGAGGGCACGGCGCTGCTGCTGGACGCGCTCCCCGCGCTGTCCGGCCGTGTACTGGACCTGGGCTGCGGCGCGGGCGTGATCGGGGTCTGCGTCGGCAAGACCAGCGCGGCCGATGTCGTCATGAGCGACGTCAATCAGCGCGCGCTGGGGCTGGCCAGGGACAACGCTGCGCGCAACGGCGTCCGCGCACAGGTCGTGGAGAGTGACGGTATGTCGGCGATCGAAGGGCAGTTCGACGCCATCCTGACCAATCCGCCGATCCGCGCGGGAAAGGCGGTCATCTACCGGCTGTTCGGCGAGGCGCGGTCGCGGCTCAATCCGGGCGGCGCGCTGTACCTGGTCATCCGCCGCCAGCAGGGCGCGGAAAGCGCGATGAAGTTCCTGAGGACGTTGTTCGCTGAGGTCACTGTGCTCGCCCGCAAAAAGGGCTACTGGGTGCTGGTGTGCCGCGGCGGTGAGTGAGAAAGGACGCTCTTATGCAGTTTGACGCTTCTTTTTTTGACGCCGGCATTCCGCGCGCCGGTACCGACTGTGAAAAATGGGACGACCGGCAGGTGCTGCCGGAGGGTGCTGTGCCGCTCTGGGTGGCGGACATGGATTTCGCCTGCGCGCCGGATATCGGCGAGGCACTCACGCGCCGCGCCGGGCACGCGTGCTACGGGTATACGATGGTCACGCCAGCCGACGACGCGGCGGTGACGGATTTCCTGCGGCGCCGCCACGGCCTGAGCGTCAGCGCGGGCGACACGCGGCTGCTGCCGTGTGTGGTGACGGGCCTGAAGCTGTTTGTGCGCTGCTTTACCGCGCCTGGCGAGCAGGTGGCGCTGCTGACGCCGGTATACGGCCCGTTCTCCGCCGCCGTGACCCTGAACGGACGGCAGGAGGTGCGTGTGCCCCTGCAGCGCGGCCGCGACAACCGCTATACGATCGACTTTGATCTGCTCGAGACCGCGTTCAAAAGCGGCGTGAAGGCGCTGCTGGTCTGCAGTCCGCACAACCCTGTCGGCCGCGCCTGGGACGAAGACGAGCTCAGGCGCGTGCTCGCGCTCTGCCGCGCGTACGGTGTGGCGCTCTGCGTGGATGAGATCCACGCGGAATTCGTGTTTTCGCCGCGCCGCTTCGTGCCCATCCTTTCGCTGGTCACGCCGGAGGACCGCGTGGTCAGCCTGATGAGCGCGAGCAAGACCTTCAACGTCGCGGGCCTGCAGCAGGCGTACGCGCTCGGCTACAATCATGAGATGCTGGACGCGCTCGGCCGGGAAATGGCTGCGTCGGGCGTCGTGTCCGGCAATGTGTTCGCGCTGGCCGGCACACGCGCGGCCTGGACGGCGGGCGAAATGTGGCTGGACGGGCTGATGGCCTACCTGGCGGACAACCTGCGCCTGCTGGAGCGCCTGCTCCGGGAGGACCTGCCCTTTGTTCGAATGAGCCCGGTGGAGGCCACCTACCTCGCCTGGCTGGACCTGTCCTCGTATGAGGGCAGCTGTGCCCGCCTGCAGGAAAAGTGCCTGCGCGCCGGCGTTGCACTGACGGAGGGCACGTTCTTCGGCCCGGAGGGCGAGGGCTTCATGCGGCTGAACTTCGGCTGCCCGCGGGCTCAGCTCGAGGAGGGCGTCAAACGGTTGAAACGGGCTGTGCAGTCGTGAGAATGATATGGGGAAGGAGTCAGGATACATATGGATACGAAGAAGATCGAAACAGTATTGACCGCGCTCGAAGCGCCGATGCTGGAAACACTGCAGACGCTGGTGCGCATTCCTTCGGTCAAGGACGTGCCGCAGCCCGGCGCGCCGTTCGGCCTGCCGGCCCGGCAGGCGCTGGACAAGGCGCTGGAAATCTGCGCGGGCCTCGGCTTTTCCTGCGCGAACATTGACGGCTACGCCGGTCACGCGGACCTGGGCGAGGGGACGACGGAGGACGCGCTCGCGGTGCTGGGGCATCTGGATGTGGTGCCGGTGGGCGACAACTGGACCTGTGATCCGTTCGGCGCGGAGGTCCGCGACGGGCGCATGTACGGCCGCGGCACCTCGGACGACAAGGGCCCGGTGGTGGCCGCGATGTACGCGATGGCCGCCATCCGCCGCCTGGGCCTGCCGCTGAAGCGCAAGATCCGCCTGATCCTGGGCACGGACGAGGAGAGCGGCTGGGAGGATATGGCGCACTACCGTCAGGTGTGCGGCATGCCGCGCAGCGGGTTTTCGCCGGACGCGGACTATCCGGTCATCAATATCGAAAAGGGCGCCCTGCACCTGGAGCTGACCGGGGCGCTGGCGGATACGGGGCTGAAGGTGCTCCGCTTTGATACGGGGGACCGGCCCAACGTGGTGCCGGGTCGCGCGGAAGCGCTGATCGCGGGCGATGCGGCACTGGCGGAGCGCGTCAACACGACGGACTTCGGCTGGCCGGTGACCGCTGAAATGACGGCGGAGGGCGTGCTGCTCAAAACGGAGGGCATTCCCGGCCACGCCGCGATGCCGGAAGGCACGCGCAACGCCATCGGACTGATGCTGCTGACGCTCAAGAGGCTCGGCGTCCAGGGGACGCTGCTGGCGCTGGCGGACAGGATCGGCACGGAATACGACGGCGCGTCGCTGGGCATCAAGCTGGCGGACCAGGTGTCCGGCGCGCTGACCTGCAACATGGGCATCATCCGCGCGGGCGCGGACGGCGTACGCGTGACGCTGGACCTGCGCTGTCCCATCCTGGCCGACCTGGACGGCATCGCCGCGCAGGCGGCGCGCGCGCTGCCGCAGATGACGCTGGCCGTCACCAAAAAGACGCCGCCGCATTACGTGCCGGAGGATTCAGAGCTGGTCCGGAAGCTGCTCGGCGCGTATGAGCGTGTGACAGGGGAGCGCGGCTATGCCATGGCCATCGGCGGCGGCACCTATGCCAAGTGCCTGGAGGAGGGCGTCGCCTTCGGCGCGCTGTTCCCCGGCGAGCCCGAAATGGCGCACCACGCCGACGAATTCATCAGCCTGGACAGCCTGCGGCGTAACCTGCGCATCTTTACCTATGCGCTGATCGCGCTGGCCTGCGACGAAGGGAGCGTGTGACATGCCGCTGAAGCCAATGCTGATGACGCCCGCCTACCGCTACGGCGCGCAGACGCCCTGGGGCGGGGACGCGCTCAGGACCCTGTACGGGCAGGAGATCCCGGACGAACGCACCGGGGAGGCGCTGGCCTTCAGCGCCCTGCCCGGGCTGAACAGCCGCGACGCGCAGGGCACCCCGCTGAGCGAACTGATCGGGCGCTATGGCGCGGCGCTGCTCGGCACGGAGGTCAGCCTGCCAGTGCCGCTGCTGCTGAAGCTGATCGACGCGCGGCAGGACCTGAGTGTGCAGGTGCATCCGGACGACGCGTATGCCGCGCGGGTGGAGGGCAAGCTGGGCAAGACCGAGGCGTGGGTCATCCTGCGCGCGGAGCCGGGGGCCAGGCTGGTGTACGGCATCCGTCCCGGCTACACCATCGACGCGCTCCGCGCCCTGTGTGAGCGCGGGGCGGCGGTCGAGGAGGCGCTGAACACCCTGCCGGTGAAGGCGGGCGACGTGGTCTACATCCCCTCGGGGACGGTGCACGCTATCGGCGCGGGCATCGTGCTGTACGAGATCCAGCAGTCCAGCGACGTCACCTACCGCTTTTACGACTGGGACCGCCGCGATAAGGACGGCAAGGGACGCGAGCTGCACCTGGACAAGGCGCTGGCGGTCACGCGCCTGGACGTGGCGCCGAAGCTGGCGGAGCCGGTGCTGCTGGCCTCCGGCGCGGAAGGCCGCCGCGAGCGCATCCTGGATACGCCGTACTTCCAGACTGACCGGCTGACGGATTGCCAAGGACTGGAGATCGCGCCGGACCCGCGCCGCTTCGGCATTCTGACGGCGCTGGCGGACGGAAGCGTCTCTGCGGGGGATGACACGATCGTCATGAAGGCAGGGCAGACGGCCCTGCTGCCCGCAGACATGGAGGCTGTCCGCCTGAACGGGCCGTATTTCCTGCACGCCTGGCCGAACACGGAGCGGAAGGCATGATCCCCGCCGCGTTTCTGGACGCGGTCCGCGCTTCATGGCCTGCGCTGCGCTGGCAGACGGACGCGCCGATGAGCCGCCTGACCACGCTGCGCGTCGGCGGCCCGGCGGACTGCCTCGCCGAGCCGGGCGATACAGAGACGCTGCGCGGCTTGCTGGCGCTGGCGCAGACGCACGGCGTGCCCGTCACCGTGATCGGCAACGGCAGCAACCTGCTCGTGCGCGACGGCGGCATCCGCGGCCTGGTCGTGCGCTTCGGCGGCGCGTTTTCCGCGTGCGGCGTTTCGGGCAGCGTCCTCACCGCGCAGAGCGGCATCCTGCTCAAGGACCTCGCGCAGCGCGCGCTGGCCGCCGGACTGTCCGGGCTGGAGTTTGCCGCGGGCATCCCGGGCACGCTGGGCGGCGCGCTGGTGATGAACGCCGGGGCGTACGGCGGCGAGATGTCGCAGGTGGTCGAAAGCGCGGACGTGCTCTGCAATGGCACAGCGGATACGCTGCCGGTTTCGGCGCTGGCGCTGGGCTATCGCAGCAGCCGGCTGCAGGCCACCGGCGAGCTGGCGCTGGGGGCAAGGCTGCGCCTGACCCCGGACGATCCGGAGCGGATCCGCGCGCGCATGAACGACCTGCAGGCGCGCCGGCGGGAAAAGCAGCCCCTGAACCTGCCCAGCGCGGGCTCCTTCTTCAAGCGTCCGGAGGGCGCGTACGCCGCGCAGCTGATCGAACAGGCGGGGCTGAAGGGCCGGCGGGTCGGCGGCGCGATGGTCAGCGAAAAGCACGCGGGCTTCCTGGTCAACGCGGGCGGCGCGACGGCGCGGGACTTCCTGCGGCTCATGGCCGAGGTGCAGGACGCGGTGCGTTCGTCCAGCGGCTTTGCCCTTGTCCCGGAGGTCAGGATCGTGGGGGAGGACCCGGATGGCGGGATTCTCTGAGCAGGTGCGGCGGGAGCTGCTGGGCATCATGCCTGAAAAGGCGTGCTGCCTGCAGAGCGAGCTGAACGCGCTGACCCAGGGCTACGGAGTGATTGTGCTGCGCGGCGCCGGACGGTTCCAGGTGCGCTACCGCCTGCCGGACAGCGACACTGCGCGCATGGTGTTTCTGCTGCTCAAGCGCCGGCTGAATATGACGCCCACGATCTCCTTTCACCTGGAAACGCGGCTGCGCAAGCGCCGGCTGATCGACCTGACGATTTCTGAGTACGACGCCAAGCGCCTGCTGCTGACGCTGCATATGCTGGACCCGCAGTCCAACCGGCTGATGCTGCACCACGTGCCGCGCGGCACGTGGACGCGCCGCTGCTGCCGCCACGCGTATCTGCGCGGGCTGTTCATCGCCCGCGGTCACATGCGCGACCCAGAGCGCGCCTACCTGGTGGAATACGCGCTGGACAGCGGGGAGCGCGTGCAGACGCTGACGCAGCTCCTGCGCCGCTGCGGCCTGACCCCGCGCGAGCGCCGGCGCGGGGCGGAGTACATGGTCTGCATCGAGCGCGGGGACGAAATGACCGATCTGCTCGCGCTGATGGGCGCGCACCAGGCGCTGTTTGCGCTGGAGGACGTGCGCATCCGGCGCGCGGCGGGTGGGACCGCCAACCGGCAGACCAACTGTGACACGGCGAATACGGCGCGTCAGCTGAGCGCGGCCGCGCGCCAGTACGACGTACTGGACGCCTACGCGCGCGCTTACGGGCTGGCGGAGCTGCCGCCCCGGCTGGCGGAGCTGGCCCGGGCGCGGCTTGCCCGGCCGGAAGCGTCGCTGCCAGCCGCCGGTGAGCAAGGCCACGGTTTCCCAGCGCTTTCAGCGGCTGCTGGCCATCGCGCAGGCAGCCGGAGGACCCACACAGGAGGAGCGTCAGAATGAACGGAATGACACTGATCCGCCACCGCCGGAGCGTACGCACGTTTGACGGGCGTGCGCTGACGCCATCGGACGCGGAACGCCTGATGCAATATGCGGGCAGCGCGCAGTCGCCCTACGGCCTGCCGATCGAATGGCGGCTGCTGGACGCGAAGGCGCACGGCCTGTCCAGTCCGGTTATCGTCGGCGCGGAGCAGTACATCGCCGGCAAGCTCCGCCGCGCGCCGCACGCGGAGGAGGCGTTCGGCTTCGTCTTCGAGCGCGTCGTGCTGTACGCGGAGCAGCTGGGCCTGGGCACGACCTGCATCGCGGGCACCATGAACCGCGCCGCTTTCGAGCGCGCCATGGACCTGGGTCCGGACGAGGTCATGCCCTGCGTGAGCCCGCTGGGCTATCCGGCCGCCAAACCGTCCCTGCGCGAGAGCATGATGCGCCGCGGGATCGGCGCGGATGCCCGCATGGACGCTTCGCAGCTGTTCTTTGCGGGGGGCTTTGACTCGCCCCTGGATCCGGCGCGCGCGGGCGACCTCGCCGGGGCGCTTGAAATGGTGCGCTGGGCGCCGTCCGCGGTCAACAAGCAGCCCTGGCGCGTAGTGCTGCGGGAGGGCGCCGCGCATTTCTACGAAAAGCATGCCCGCGGCTATGTGGACGCGTCCGGCTGGGACCTGCAGAAGGTGGACCTGGGCATCGCCCTGTGCCATTACGCTTATGGGCTCGAGCAGCTGGGCCGCGCGTGGACGCTGACGGTTGCGGATCCGGGCCTCGCGACCCCGCCCGATACGGACTATATTGCGACGGTCCGCTGATTTCCGGACCGCGCGTTTCCTGACGAACATCATACAGGACACGATGACGATAGGAGGCAATCATCTGATGAAACTCAATCGAATTCTGGCCGCGCTGGCGGCCCTGCTGCTGACGACTGTTGGCAGTGCCGGTGCCGAGGTGATCAAGCTGCCAATGGACTTTTCCGGCGGCACTAAGCCCCAGCGCGCTTATGAAATCGGCCTGCCGGAGTATGAGGATCCGTCCATTCACGTGACCCGGCGCAGCGAGCGGCCGATTCTGCCCGACGGGAAGGAGACTCGGCTGTATGCGCTGCGGGTCAAGATCGCCGACGCCTCCCAGCTGCGCACCATGTCCATGCAGGGCTTCGACAAGATTGGACGCGTGGGCAATATTGAGGTGATGTCCAACCGGGTCAACGCCGTGGTGGCCATCGGCGGCGATTACTACTGCGGCGACGCCCGGCGCTTTGTGCTGCGCCAGGGCATCGTGTACAAAGAATCCATGGCCCCGAACCAGGACCTGCTGCTGATCGACGAGGACGGGGATTTCCATATCCTGCTCGCCGAGGAGCATCCTGAGGATATGGACAAAACGCAGATCAACGGCAAGAAGGTCGTCAACGCGCTTTGCTTCGGTCCCGCGCTGATCAAGGACGGGCAGCGGACCACCGATTTCTCGTCCGCGCCGGTTCACTGCGACCCGGACAAGATGAACGAGCGCATGGTGATCTGCCAGATCGGGCCGCTGGACTACATGGTGGTCGCCTGTGCGCACCGCGGGCTGACACTGTCGGAGATGACCGATATGATCCTGTATCTGGAGCCGGACGTGCAGCAGGCGTATAACCTGGACGGCGGCGTATCCACCCAGATGCTGTTCCTGGGGCGGCGCATCAACAACACCAGCGTTTCGCCCGAGGACGTTCGCAAGTTAGTAGACATCGTCTACTTCGCCAGCGCCTATCGGCCGGATTAAGGGATTGCTATGAATCTGCAATATGTACTTTGGTATCTGTGCTCGCTGGCGGTTGCGCTGGCCATGTACGCCCTGATGACCAGAAGCCAGCGGGACCTGCCTGCCCGCTGCCTGCTGATCGGCATTCTCGGCACGCTCTGCGCGGCCGTGGGCGCGAAGCTGTTGTATTACCTGGCCAAGATCGATTTCATGGTGATGAACGGCTGGCTGAACTCCCTGGTGGATATGACCATGGGCACTTTCAGCTATTACGGCGGCGTCGCGGGGTTCTGCCTGGGCGTCGTCCTCAGCGCGCGCATCCTCCGTATCCGGCCGATGGCGCTGCTGGACGATTTTACCCCGGCCGGACTGCTGCTGGCGGCGCTGGCGCGCTTCGGCGAAGTGACCCTGGACGGGGTGGGCATCCGGGATATGCTCTACTGGGAGCATCCGGAGCGCTGCTTCTTCCCCCTGGCGGTGACCAACGAATGGGGCGACTGGCTGTATGCCGTGTTCATGCTGGAGGGGCTGCTCACCCTGGGCGTGCTCGTGTTTTCCTTGGTCAGCCTGAAGGAGTGGCGGTTCGCGCGGTCGCTGTATTATATGTGCCTGATCCAGATTTTGTGCGAGAGCCTGCGCTCGGACAGCTTCACCTGGCTGTTTGTGAGGGTGGAGCAGGTGCTGTGCCTGCTGGTGGACGTTGGGGTGCTTGCGGTGTATTGCTTCAAAACGCGCGGCGTCCGGGGCCGCTGGCTGCCCGTGCTTTACTGTGTTCCCATCGCTGCCGTCTTCGTCGTGCTCGAGTTTGCGCTCAATGGCAAAATCCCCTTCTCCCACGACCTGTGCTACGTGATCATGATCGCCGGCCTGATCGGGCTGGGCGTCATCGAGCATTGGGCGTTCAGGCGGATGAAAGCGTGTTCCCGGAGGGCCGCTGAAAACGTTCGCTGACTGTTTTCGGACGAACAGATCGGGGCTCCTGCAGATTCTGACGCTTCTGCAGGAGCCCCTTCATTTTGCCGATTCAGCTGTTCATTCCTGCGCTTCCGCCGCAAAGACGCAGTTGCTGTGAGTCAGGCAGTAGGTCTCTGCCGGGCTGCCCGCTGTGCCGTAGATCAAAACCAGCGTGCAGTCGTCGAACATATCCTCACCCAAAACACAGCCGGCCGGGATACGGATCTGCCTGAGGCTCCCGCAGCCCCGGAAAGCATAGTTTCCGATCAGGATGCAGCCTGCCGGAATGTCGACCACGCTGGCAGCGGCGCCGGCGAAGGCTTCCGTCCCGATGACGGTCAGGTCTTCGGGCAGGAAAAAAACGGGACGCCAAAGGGAAGCACGACCTGCCACGGCGCCTGCAGGAGTACGCTCTGACTGACGGTGCATTCCGCGCCCTCGGCCAGCGGATCAGACTGATTCCCCGCCGCGGCTATCGCCATCCACGCCGTGAAGCACATGCCGTCGGGGGCGACGAAGCCGTTCTCGGGCAGGAGATACTTATGTCCCGGCACCACCTGTACCGGGGCCATAGATCCTGTGTCATGGTTTGCGTCGAAGGAGACGGTGTAAAGCGCACCTTCATACGCATAGCCGCATGCGGTGCACACGTGGGTCTCGGTGTCGAAGTCGTGCGGCTGTGTCACGGCCTCGGGGTTGGACAGGCAGAAGGCGCAGCCTGCCACCGTCGTATGCGCCTCGTCGGTAACGGTGTACACAAACGGCTCATGCGTGCAGGCTTCAATGATGACCTCTATGCCGTCGCGATAGCCTCTGAGGAATGATTTGCGCTCCGCAACCGGGACGGGATCAGAACCAACCGGGAAAACCCGATAATGATCCGGCAGGTTCAGCGTACCATTTTCGGAGCCGAGCAGGCCGCTGCCGATGAGCGGTGTTCTGTCGCCGCTGATGGTGTACACCCGGACCCGGCCCCCCAGTGATGTTCACCGTGCCGAAGCATCTGCCGCCGCTGTTGCTCTTGGCGTGATTGCCGGTGACGGAGCGTCCCGCTGTTGTAGATGCCGCCGCCATTGTTGGCATAGCCGCCGGTGATCACGCCCGGCATGTCACTGCGCAGGCTGAAAAGTCTCAGTCACGCGTCTCTGCTCACATAGATCACGTGGCCGAAAATCAGCAGGATGAACACCATGCTTACTTTTGACTTTTCGGTCGATGGCTGAAACGTCAAAAAAAGTGAATCAGGGGGGTTGACAGATCGGAAATCTATGGTACAATGGAGGCAATCCAAGCCAAAAACGTTTTTGGCGACCAGATTCTACTTGCTCAGAGGCTCTCCAACAAGTTCGATTTTCCAGCTTTCAAAACCGGCCGGCAAAGGAGCGTGAAAAGCGTGAGGGCGACTATCCAGGACGTGGCCAGGGAGGCCGGCGTCACGACGGGCACCGTTTCCCGCGCTTTTAACAATTACCGGGACATCCGGCCGGAAACAAGGAAGCGGATCCGTGAAGCGGCGGAGGCGCTCGGCTATCGTCCCAACATCAGCGCCAGGAACCTGGCGAGCAAAACCGCTCAGAACATCGGGCTGATCGTGTCCGGCATACTGGAAGGGGACGATAAGGACATTCACGCGTTCCAGATGCTGCGCGGCGTGCTGTCCTATACGAAGGAAAACGGCATTGAAATGGCGATGTACGCCACCGACTCCACCATGCAGACACAGGAAAGCTACACTGATTTCTGCATGCGGCATTCCATCGCCGGCACCATTCTCTGCGGCATACGCACCGATGACCAGTATTATAAGGAACTGATGCAGTCAGGCATTCCGACTGTCGCCATTGATTTCCCGGTACAGACACAAAACGGCGGGTGGATTTCGATCGATAACCGCGCTGCCGCGGCAGAGGCTGTGCGCGCGCTGCTTGACAGCGGCCATACCCGCCTGGTGGTCATGAGCGGCACAGCGCTGGCCGATGTTACGTCGGTGCGCATGCAGGGGGTGAGGGACGCCTGCAGCGAGGCGGGATATGAGCTTGAGGATAGCTGTGTCCTCAGCGGCGCTTTCAATCAGGAGGAGGCATACCGGGAGATGAAAGCGTATCTGGCACGCTGCGGCGAAATGCCCGATGCAGTTTTCTGCCTGAGCGACCTGATGGCCCTGGGCGTGATGCAGGCGGCAAAGGAAGCCGGACTCCGGATTCCGGACGATCTGTCGGTCATCGGCTTTGACGGCATTTACATCGGCGACTGGTGCCAGCCTCCACTGGCCACAGTCCAGCAGGATATGCGCTGCATGGGCCGCGAAGCCGCGCGGATGCTTCATGGCCTGATCCGGGGAAGCGGCACCGGCGGTCACTATATGCTTCCCCATCAGCTGTTGCTGAAGGCCAGCTTTCAGCCGCGTCAGGCACAGGCCTGATTCAGCTGTGCAGACCGGCGTCCTGTTTTTTACCGCGTTGCAAAAACGCTTTTGCATTTTATTGATTTTCGGCGCTGCGAAGGCGTGAAACTGCCATGCTGCCGACAGAACGAGTCTCAATGAACAACGATTGACAAAAACGTGAGCGGGAGGGCGATTTGCCCAATTGCAAAAACGTTTTTGCAAATAAAAACTTTAAGGAGGTACCCTGTTATGAAGAAACTGCTGTCACTGACCCTGGCCGTGTGCATGCTGCTGAGCATGGCCGCCGTCGCCGCCGCGGATGACAAAACGGTGGTCACCATTACGTGGTGGGGCGACACCGACTCCTCCAAGGCCGAAATCATGATGATCGAAAAGTTCAATGCTGAGCACGACGACATTGAAATCAAGTACGACATCGTTCCCGGCGACGGCTATGGCGACCGCCTTTTGACCTCGTTCTCCTCAGGCGAAGGATATGACATCTTCGCTTCCGGCGAAGGTGACTTCTACAAGTGGGTCGGCGCGAAAATGCCCCTGTCCCTGAACGAGCTGATTGCGGCCGATACCGGCTGGAACAACGAGATGAACGAAGCGATCTACAACTTCGGCAACATCAACGGCGACCAGTACTATCTGGTCCGTGACTACAACCCGCTGTGCCTGTTCTACAACAAGGATGTGTTCGACCGTTACGGCATCCAGTATCCGACCAATGACTGGACCTGGGACGATGCCATCGCGGCCGCGAAGCAGCTGACCGTCAAGGGCGATAACGGCGCTTATGAAAGCTTCGGCTTCAACGCGCAGTCCTGGGCTTACGCCGCGCTGACCTATTTCTCCTCCAAGGGCCTGGATATCGTGAACGAAGACTGCACCGCCGTGGACGGCTACCTGAACAGCCCGGAATTCGCCGAAGCGCTGAAGGAATATGTCGGCTTCTCCACCGGCGATGACCGCATCTCCCCGGACGCGGCCGACCAGGATACGTTTGGCGGCACCAGCGCGATGTTCATCAACGGCAAGCTGGCGATGACCATCTCCGGCG
>CAMNEH010000038.1 GCA_946536315.1 uncultured Clostridia bacterium | reverse complement strand
TCCCTTCGCGGCGCTCAACCTTTATGCCTACGGCCGCTTCGCTTCTCAGCCTGACAGCGCTGCCCGGGGGGTGATGTCGGACTGGTGCCGGCTGACCTATCCGGAGCTGTCGGAGGATGAAAGGGCTGTCCTCCTGGATATCCTCATGGACAGCCGGCGCGTGTATGAGGCCTATACCTCACCGCTGGGCCTGGGCTGGATGGTCACGCCGCATACGCACTACGGCCCGAATCCGGACGGGTATGAGTTTGATGTATGGGGCACCTATCACCGGGCGGACCGCTCCGCGGTCGGCATCGACCGTACGTCGGCCGGCACCGGCTATACCTGCCAGTATCCGGAGACGTTACGCCGTTTATATGAGCGCCCTGAGACCTGCCCGGAGGAATTGCTGCTCTTTTTCCACCGATTGCCCTATGACTGGCGGATGAAGGACGGGCGAACGCTGATCCAGCGCATCTATGACGATCATTTTGCCGGCGTCGAGGCTGTCAGAAGGGCGAAGGACGCCCTGTCCGGCCTGCATCTGCCTGAAAAAGACCGGGCAGAGGCGAATCGCCGCATGGCGCTTCAGCTGAAAAACGCCTGCGAATGGCGGGATGTGATCAATACTTTCTTTTATCGCTTCTGTGGAATTGACGATGAAAAAGGCCGGAAAATCTATCCGTAATTGAAGTGGGGTGATATTATGGCGACACGACAGACTAGAATGACCTCAAGTCACGGCAAAAAGCTGGTTCTGATGATCATTGCGCTGGCGGTCATCCTGGCGGGCGTCCTGATCCTGGGCACCCTGAGTGACCGGGAACAGGAGAAAGAGGAGGTCAAGCAGAGTGCCAACAGCAGCTTTTTGCTGGACCGCCGCGTATATGACGGAAAAACCTACGTCGAACGCACCGGGATCACGTCGGTGCTGCTCATGGGTGTGGACCGCACGGACGAGAAGCCCGTTCAGACCGGCTACCGTTCGGGCGGACAGGCGGACTTTATCCTGCTCGTCGTGATCGATTCCTACGACAAGAAGGTCTCTATGCTGCATATCAATCGCGATACGATCGCGGACGTCGTGACGCTGGGCATTCTCGGCCGTAAGGTCGGCACGCGCCGCACCCAGATCTGCCTTTCTCACGCCTATGGCGCGAATCAGCTGGAAAATGGCCAGAACACGGTCGAGGCGGTCAGCAATTTACTGGAGGGCATCGAGCTGAGCCAGTTCTATTCCATGACGATGGATACGATGCCGGTGCTCAACGACACGCTGGGCGGTGTCACCGTCGTGATGCCGGATGATTATCCGGACCTGGATCCGTCCTACGTGAAAGGCGCCGCGATCACGCTGAACGGCCAGCAGGCTTATGACTTTGTCCACAACCGCATGTCGGTGGGCGATGGAACGAACCGCGCCCGTATGGTCCGTCAGCGCGCCTATATGGATGCGGTCCAGGACATTCTGCTGAAGAAGTTTTCAAAGAACGACTCCGATTTTGTCAACCGGCTGATGGACCAGCTGGGGACCAATCTGACGACCAATGTGTCGCGCGCGCAGATGATCAACGAAGCCTTCAAAGCCGCAAAATACGATATTCAGCCCGTCGCGACCCTCGAAGGCGAATACAAGATGGGCACGGACGGCCATATCGAGTTTCACGCCGACCAGGATTGGATCGTGCGCTGGGTGCTGGCCACGTATTTCAAGGAGGCCTGAGGACGTGACACCGCCAGCGGCTTGCCTTTTGAATTAATTTCTCATTTGAGAATATTATTGACAATCTGACCGAATGCACTTATAATGCGTATACGCGGGGGCGCAGCGCGCCGTCTTCGCGTGTAGGCATTTTTCTACCGGAGGCACCATGAGGGATATCGTACGGAACGCGTTCAGCCGGTCCCAACTGTTCGACGGCAAGGCGGTGGAGTGTCCGACCAGGCGGTTCGCGGATCAGGAGAGTCTGAGCGCCTACGCGGATCAGGAGCAGAGCATCGGTCTGGTGGTGACAGGAGTCGCCGATATCTGGTGCCTCGCTTCGGACGGGACACGCACACTGCTGAATACCGTCAGGCAGGGGGAATGCTTCGGCATCGCCTATCTGGCCGGTCTCAGCCGGATGCAGACGGATGTCCGCGCGAGGGGCGTCTGTGAAATCGCGTTCATCTCCCGGGCCGCGTTCCAGACGATGCTCACTGAGGACCCGGCGCTGCTGGAGCGGTATCTGACGCTCTGCAATATGAAGCTTCAGTTTCTGCTGGACCGTATCTCACTGCTGACGGCGCAGTCCTGCCGGACGAAGCTGGCCGCGTTTTTCCTGCTGAACCGTGATGAACGCGGCTTTGTCAGGTGGCACGGCGGCAAGGACGACCTGGCCAGCCGACTCTCGGTGAGCCGCGCGGCGGTTTACCGCGAGCTGAACGAGCTGCAGAACAGAGGATGGATCGCCTTGTCCCGTCAGGGGGTCACGATCACCGACGCGGCGGGGCTGGAGCGGATGCTGTTCGGAGCGGCAAAAGAAAACCATCAGGAAAACAATCAGGAGAACAATCAGGAGGAAGATGAATGAACAGACTCATTTCGATCATGCTGGCGCTGCTGCTGCTGTGCCTGCCCGCGGCGGTGGAGGAACAGGTGTCCGTCCGGGTGGCGTCGCCGAATGGCGCGCCGGGTGTGGCGCTGGCTGTATTGGCCGCTGAAGCGCCCGATCAATATACCTACGTGGCCGCCGAGGCGATCACGGCCGAATTCGCATCGGAAAACGCCGACCTGATCATCGCCCCGCTCAATGCCGGCGCGAGGCTGTTCCTGTCCGGAAAATCCACTTACCGGCTCGCCGCGGTGCTGACCTGGGGGAACCTGTATTTCGCTTCCCAGCGGGAGAATTTCACGCTGGAGGACATCAACGGCGCGGAGGTGACGCTGTTCGGCGAGAACACCGTCAACGCCGCTGTGGCCCTGTACGCGCTCAGCCAGAACGGCATCGTGCCGGGCTCTGTGCAGTATCTGGCCGGCGCGGCGAATACGCAGAGCCTGCTTCTGACGGACGACCAGGCGATCGTTCTGACAGCGGAGCCCGCGCTGACGGCCGCGTCCATCAAAAACGAGCGGATCACGGGCTATGCCCTGAATGACCTTTACCGCTCAGCGACCGGCTATGACGGCTTCCCTCAGGCGGGACTGTTCATCCGGGCAGAGAGCGCCGAGCGGTATCCGGAGGTCATGAACAACTATCTGCTGCAGGCAAAGGCGGCGGCGGATCAGTGCGCGACCGATCTTGAGGGAGTGGCGCAGGCGGCGGTCACGCTGGGCCTGCTGCCCAACCTGAAGGTTGCGCAGGCGGCGATTCCCCATTGCGCCATCCGCTATATGAGCGCCCAGGAGGCCCGGGAGCAGATCGAATTTGTGGCCGGAATCGACCTGACGCAGTTCGGCGGGCAATTGCCATCAGATGAATTCTATTATCAATGAAACGCCGGCATCATGATTTACTCGGCACCGCGATCGGCATCGTGCTGATCGCGGTGCTGATTCAATGCGGAGGCGCGCTGAAGCGGGAACGCCTGGTCTTTCCGGACGTGATCTCGATTCTGCGCGCCTTTGTGCGGTTATTGCAGACCCCGGCGACGTACGCCATGATCCTGACGTCGTTTGCGCATCTGCTCGCGGCGCTGGCAATCGCCGTGGTGATCGGCAGCGCCGTCGGCATCGCTGAGGGCTTCAGTGAAATGACGGAGCGGATCCTCAGGCCGCTGATGGTGCTGATCCGCGCCGTGCCCATGATCGTGCTGATCATCATCGTGATGGTGCTGGTGGACTACCGCCGCGTCCCTGTGGTCGCTCCGACGATCATGCTGATCCCATTGATCAGTGAGGCCGCCTGCGAGGGCTTCCGCCAGATCCCGCAGGAGCTGATCGACGTGTACCGGATGAACTCGGGCCTGAACGCGACGGTGCTCTGGCGCGTCTATCTTCCGTTGATGTCGGGCTACCTTCGCCAGGCTTATATTGAGGCGGTCGGTACCGGCATGAAGCTGGTGATCACGGCCGAATATATGGTTCAAACCAGAAATTCGCTCGGCAAAGCGGTGTTTTCCAGCAGCTATTTTAACGAATATCAGGATATTTATGCGTATGCCCTGGTGATGGTCCTGCTGATCCTGGTCCTGGGGGAAGCGCCCATGCTTGCGCTCCGCCGCATGGCCGCCCGCCGCTCGCGTGAAAATGAAAAAAACACCGGCGAAACGCTGTCCGCCGGTGCATCCGGTTGAGCTTATTCCGGGCGCAGCACGGTGCCCATCGGGTCGCCGTTCAGGACCTTCAGAATGTTTTCGGGCTCGGACAGGCCGAACACGCGTACCTGGGGGATGTGCTGCTCGGCGCACAGCGCGAAAGCGGCGGTATCCATCACCTTCAGGCGGCGGCGCTCCGCTTCCTCGTAGGTGATTTCCTTGATGAGCGTGGCGTCCGGATTCTTTCTCGGGTCATCGGTATAGACGCCGTCGATGTTCTTGGCCAGCAGGATCACGTCCGCCTTCGTTTCGGCGGCGCGAAGGACGACCGCCGTATCGGTGGTGAAGAACGGGTTGCCCGAACCGCCGGCGAAAAAGACGATTTCGCCCTCCTGCATGGCCTGAATGGCCCGCCCGGCGTGAAACACCTCGCAAACGCGGGGCATTTCGATCGCGCTCATGACGCGGGCGCGCGCGCCCGCCCTGCGCACGGCGTCCGCCATGTATAGGCAGTTGATCACCGTGCCCAGCATGCCCATCTGGTCGGCGGTCACGGCGTCCATCTCCTGTCCCTGGCGTCCGCGCCAGATGTTGCCTGCGCCGATGACGACGCCGATCTGGTGGCCCGCTTTCGCCGCTTCGACCAGGATGGCCGCGGTCTGCTCGGCGTGCGGAAAGCTGATGACCTGCTGATCGCCGCCCAGGGCTTCCCCGCTCAGTTTGATGATGACGCGCTTTGTCTGGGACATATGATTCGCACTCCTTCTCTCTGTTCATAAAAATCCCCCGCTCGGCTCAGGAGCGGGGGAATGTCCGCGAAAAATTATTCTTTCTTGCCGGTCATTTCGGCGATTTCGTCGGCCAGGTTGCTTTCCTTCTTTTCGATGCCTTCGCCGCACTCGAAACGGACAAACCGACGGATGGAGATCTTTTCACCGCTGGCGAGCGTGCACTCATTCACGAGGGTCGCGACGGTGATGTCCGGATTCTTGACGAAGTCCTGCTCCATCAGGCAGACTTCCTTATAGTACTTGGCGATACGGCCTTCGACCATGCGCTCGACGATCTTTTCCGGCTTGCCTTCGTTCAGCGCCTGCGCGCGAAGGATTTCCTTTTCCTTCTCGAGGGCCTCGGCGGGCACTTCTTCCTTGGTGACGTACAGGGGATTGGCAGCGGCGATCTGCAGCGCTACGTCGTGGCAGAGCTCCTTGAATTTATCGGTCTTGGCCACAAAGTCGGTCTCGCAGTTGACTTCCACGAGCACGCCGATCTTGCCGCCCATGTGGATGTAGCTGTCCACCATGCCTTCGGACGCGACGCGGCCGGCCTTCTTGGCCACCGCGGCGAGTCCCTTTTCACGGAGATACTCCACCGCTTTTTCCATATCGCCATCACTGGCCACCAGCGCCTTTTTGCAATCCATCATGCCGGCCTGGGTACGTTCACGCAGTTCCTTCACCATCGAAGCGGTAATATCCATAGGAATCTCCTCCTTATATGCTGTGTGTCTGTCGAAGTGACGATTACTTGTCGGCGGAAGCGTCGCTCTGCTCGCCCTGCTTGCCTTCCAGAATGGCGTCCGCCATCTTGCCGGCAATCAGCTTGACCGCGCGGATCGCGTCGTCGTTGCCGGGAATGACATAGTCCACTTCATCCGGGTCGCAGTTGGTATCCACGATCGCGACGATCGGGATGCCCAGCGTCCGCGCTTCGCAGACGGCGATGTGCTCCTTGCGCGGGTCCACGATGAACAGCGCGTCAGGCAGCTTCTTCATTTTGCGGATACCGCCCAGGTTGGAAACCAGCTTCTCACGCTCGTGCTGCAGCTTCACAACTTCCTTCTTGGGCAGCACTTCAAACTGGCCGGCTTCTTCCATCTTGTCGATTTCGTTCAGGCGGTCGATACGGGTGCGGATCGTGCGGAAGTTGGTCAGCATGCCGCCCAGCCAGCGGTTGTTGACATAGAACATGTTGCAGCGCTCTGCCTCGGCCTGGATGCTTTCCTGAGCCTGCTTCTTTGTGCCGACGAACAGCATGGTCTTGCCTTCCATGGCCAGATTGCGCACAAACATGTACGCTTCGTCGATCTTTTTGACGGTCTTCTGCAGGTCGATGATGTAGATGCCGTTCCGCTCGGTGAAGATGTAGGGAGCCATCTTCGGGTTCCAGCGGCGGGTCTGGTGGCCGAAATGGACACCGGCCTCCAACAGGTGCTTCATGGAAATGACGCTCATGGGGTACTCCTCCTTGTTTTTCCTGGCTTACGCCTCATTTCAGCCTTTCACCGGCAAGCCGGCACAAGCGGCGGATCAGCGCAAGCGCATAATCGACGGATAATATAGCACACTTTTTCGTTCAGCGCAAGTCTTTTCTGTGGCTTTTTCCGATATTGTGGATTTGTGCTGAATTGTGGAATTGACTTTCAGGGTCTGTAGTGCTACAATCCGCTTTGTATATTCTGTGAGGCACGGTATTTTGGTCAGGATATACCGAACGAATCCACAGCCGAGGAGGATCAAAATGAGCATCAGGGACGAACTGAACCGTCTTGATGAAGAGATGGCAGACGAGCTGAAGTCACTGGATACCCTGAACGCGCTGGAAACGCTGCGCGTGCATATGCTGGGGAAAAAGGGTCAGCTGACTTCGCTCTTGCGGATGATGGGACAATTAAGCGCGGAAGAACGCCCGCAGATCGGACAGCTGATCAACGAGCGGCGAGAGCGCTTTATGAAAATGCTGGACGAGCGTCAGGCGGCGCTGCAGGCGAAGGAACGGGAATTCCGTCTGCAGCGCGAGCGTCTGGACGTGACGGAGCCCCGCCGCCTGCCGGAGGTCGGCTGCGTTCATCCGAATACGCTGGTCCTGAACGAGGTGGTAGACTGCTTTACCGGCCTGGGCTTTGAAGTGGTGGAGGGACCGGAGGTCGAGCTGGACCACTTCAACTTTGAGCTGCTGAACATCCCGAAAAACCATCCGGCCCGCGACGCGCAGGATACCTTCTATATTGATGACAATGTGGTGCTGCGCACGCATACCTCGCCTGTGCAGGCCCGCACGATGACGACGCGCAAGCCGCCGATCCGCATCATCTGCCCCGGCAGGGTCTACCGCGCGGATGAGGTGGACGCCACGCACAGTCCGGTATTTCATCAGATCGAAGGCCTGGTGATCGATGAGGGCGTTTCGATGGGCGATCTGAAGGCGACGCTGGACGCGTTTGCCCGCCGCCTGTACGGCGCTGACATCCATGTGCGCTTCCGGCCTTCGTTCTTCCCGTTCACCGAGCCCTCCGCCGAAGCGGACCTGACCTGCGTCAGCTGCCGCGGGCAGGGCTGCCGCATCTGCAAAAACACCGGCTGGATCGAGGTCCTCGGCTGCGGTATGGTCAATCCGAAGGTGCTGGAGATGTGCGGGATCGATCCGCAGCGCTACTCCGGCTTCGCGTTTGGCATCGGGCTGGAGCGCATCACCATGCTGCGCTACGGCATTAAGGATATGCGCCTGATGTACGAGGGCGACCTGAGGTTCCTGCGCCAATTCCGCCAGGACGTGAAGGAGGGCTGAGCATGAAAGTATCGATGAACCTGCTGAAGCGGTATGCGCCGATTCCCGTTTCCCCGGCGGAATATCAGTCCAGAATGATCATGACCGGCACTGGGGTCGAAGGCATCGAGGACCTGAGCGAGCAGCTCCAGCATGTCGTGGTGGGGCGGGTGCTGACGTGCGAGCCGCACCAGAACAGTGACCACCTTCATGTGTGTACGGTGGACGTCGGCAACGGCGACCCGCTGCAGATCGTCTGCGGGGCCCCCAATGTGGCGGCGGGACAGCTGGTGGCGGTCGCGCTGACCGGAGCGAAGCTGCCGGGCGGCGTCACCATCAAAAAAGGCAAAATGCGCGGCGTGGAGAGCTGCGGCATGCTCTGCTCCGGACCGGAAATGGGCGTGCCGACCGAGCTCTATCCCAGCGTGGGCGACGCGGGCATCCTGGTCTTCCGGGAGGACTACCCGCTGGGCACCGACGTCCGCGAAATCTTCGGCCTCAACGATCATGTGATCGATTTCGAAATCCTCGCGAACCGTCCCGACACGCTCTGCGTGTGGGGCGTCGCGCGCGAAACCGCCGCGGCCATGGGGACGCAGCTCAGCCTGCCGGCGATCAGCGTCCGCGAGGACCCGGACGCCGATATCCACGATTTTGCGAAGGTGGAGGTGCTGGACGCCGACCTTTGCCCGCGCTACGCCGCGCGCGTCATCCGCAACGTCCGCATCGGCGAAAGCCCGGCCTGGCTGCGGCAGGCGCTGTACGCGGCGGGGATGCGCTCCATCAACAACATCGTGGATATCACGAATTTTGTGATGCTGGAAACCGGCCATCCGATGCACGCGTTTGACCTGGACAAGGTGGCCGGCGCGCACATTATCGTGCGGCGCGCGCGGGAAGGCGAAATCCTGACGACGCTGGACGGCAAGCAGCATACGCTGAAGGGCGGCGAGCTGCTGATCTGCGACGAGCACGGCCCGACCGGCCTGGCCGGCGTGATGGGCGGCGAGGAGAGCGAAATCACCGAAGGCACCCACACCGTGCTGTTTGAGGCTGCGTCGTTTGACCGGACAAGCATCCGCCTGACCGCGCGTTCCCTGGGCTTCAGGACCGAAGCGTCCGGCCACTTTGAGCGCGGCGTGTCCCCGCAGACGGTACTGGACGGCCTGAACCGCGCCTGCCAGCTGGTGAACGAGCTGGACGCGGGCGACGTGGCCAGCGGGCTGATCGACATTTATCCGTCTCCGGTCGTCCATCAGCCGGTGACGGCGTCCGTATCCAGGATCAACCGCCTGAGCGGGGTCGAGCTGTCCGGCGAGCGCATGGTGGAAATCCTGCGCAAGCTCTGCTTCCAGGCAGATGTCAATGGGGATACGCTCACGGCGACTGCGCCGGATTTCCGCCAGGACGTCGAGGGCGAAGCGGACCTGTGCGAGGAGGTGCTCCGCTACGCGGGCTATGAGCTGATCCCGTCCACGCCGCTCAGGGGCGTCGCCGACGGCAAGCGCAGCGCAAGCATGCACCAGAACGATTATCTGAGGACCATGCTGAGCGGCATGGGCTACTATGAAACCATCACCTTTTCGTTCCTCGCGCACAAGAAGCTCGAAATGCTCGGCCTGCCCGCGGACGACGACCGCATGAACGCCCTGGCGATCCGCAATCCGCTGGGGGAGGACAGCGCGTACATGCGCACGACGCTGCTCTGCGGCGTGATGACGACGGCGCAGATTAACCAGGCGCACGGCAATGAGCAGGCGCGGATCTACGAGCTGGGCAAGGTGTTTGACAACGTGCACCGCACCGCGGAAAACCTGCCCGGGGAGTACCAGCACCTCTGCATGTGCGCCTATGGCGGCGAGGAGGATTTCTATTCCTTCCGCGCCAGCGTGGAAACGCTGTTCAGCCGCCTCGGTGTGGAGTATGTGATCGTTCCCGAAGCGCAGCCCTGGCTGCATCCCGGCCGCGCGGCGGCCCTGTGCGCCGGAGATAAGACCATTGCCGTGCTGGGCGAGATCCACCCGGATGTCGCGGAGGCGTATGAGCTGAGCGGCCGGGTGTACATCGCCGAAATCCATCTGCCGGACCTGTTTGCGCTGTCTCAGCCGATGGGCTATGTCAAGGGACTGGCGCGGTTCCCCGCGGTGTCCCGCGACCTGGCCCTGGTCGTCGCGGAAACGCAGCCGGTCGGCCCGATGATGTCCGCCATGCGTGAAGCGGGCGGCAAGCTGCTCGAGGATATTTCCATGTTCGATATCTTCCGCGGGCCGCAGGTCGGCCTGGGCCGGAAGTCGGTCGCCTTCTCGCTGCGTTTGCGGGCGGAGGACCACACGCTGACCGATGACGAGATCGTGCGCGTGATGAATAAGGTGCTCAGGACTGTTTCAGAAAAATTCGGCGCGGAGATCAGGGCGTAACAGCCGCAAACCGGCAGAAAGGAGGGGGATGGCATGCGCGGGCGTATGATACTCGGGCTGTTGTTCGCGTGCGCGCTCGGCGTCCTCATGTGCCTTCCTTTCGTGGTCCGGATCGACCCTGTGCCGGATACCGCGGCCCTGCCAGCCCCTGAACAGCGTCAGACGGCGCTGCTGCCGGCCGAAGCCGCGGCAGCTGACATCAGCCGATCGGCCCCTGCCGGCGCGCCCTGCGGACGGACGGTGGCAAGCCGTGCGACGCGGATCAAAGCGCCGCCGGTGTGCGACGCCAACGGCGTACCCGTTGTCGAGATCTCTTATGTACGGAGCAATTATCAGTGCTTCTGCCTGACGGGGAGCGGCGGATAGCGTCAGCGGCCTCTGTCGCTTCACTGAAACATATCAACGTGACTATTTGAGAGGATGAATCACTTATGAGCAAGAAAGCAAAGACGCGGAAGCCGGTCACCGCGAAAACCAAGGGCCTGATCACCCTGTGTGTGATGTGCGTCCTGACGATCTGCCTGGGCGTGCTGTCGGTCAACGGCATCGACAAGCTGCCGACCAACCCGCTGTATCGTCTGCTGCCCTGGGTGCCGACGGACGCCAACAACTGGCCGCAGTCCATTTCCCTCGGTCTGGATCTTCGCGGCGGCGTGTTCGTGGAATACCAGGCGGAACGCCCGGAGGACACGGATGACAACATGTTCAACTACCTGATCACTTCCGCCATGGATATCATGCGCACGCGTCTGACCGAGAAGGGTTATCCGGAAGCGACGGTCACCCAGCTCGGCGCCGACGGCATCCGCGTGGAAATCCCGGATGTGCACGATCCGAACGCCGTGCTCGAGCTGATCGGCAAAGCCGCGAACCTGGAGTTCCGTACCCCGGAAGACGAAACGTTCATGACCGGTAAACACGTCAAGCGCGCTTACCCGACGACCAACAGCGACAGCTCGTCCCTGAGCCAGGAATATGTGGTCGCGTTTGAACTGAACGACGAAGGCACGAAGCTGTTTGCCGAAAAAACGAAGGAATATCTTAACCAGAAGATCGGGATCTACCTGGACGACGAGATGATCATGAACCCCACGGTCAACACCCCGATCACCGAAGGGAAGGGCATCATTACCGGCGGCTTCACGCAGGAAAGCGCCAACGCCCTGGCCATTCAGATCCAGTCCGGCGCGCTGCCCGTCCACCTGACCCAGCAGAAGGTGGATACCATCTCCGCGACCCTGGGCGTTGACGCGCTGCAGACCTCCCTGATGGCGGCCGGCATCGGCATCCTCCTGGTCATGCTGATCATGATCATCCGTTACCGTCTCTCCGGCGTCGTCGCCTCCTGGGCGCTCGTGCTGTACATCATCATCCTGTTCTGGTTCGTGGCGATGCTGCCGGGCTTCCAGCTGACGCTGCCGGGCATTGCCGGCGTCATCCTTGGTATCGGCATGGCGGTCGACGCCAACGTCGTCATCTTTGAGCGCTTCGGCGAGGAGCTTGCCCTGGGCCGCTACACCAAGGCCGCGGCGCGGATGGGCTTCAAGAACGCCTTCAGCGCCATCCTGGACGCCAACGTGACCACCCTGATCGCCGCCATCGTGCTGATGGTGTTCGGTACCGGCTCCGTGCGCGGCTTCGCGAACATGCTGGCGCTCTCCGTGGTGTGCAGTATGTTCACCGCGATCGTGATCAGCCGGATCCTGCTCATGAACCTGATCAACGTGATCCCCGACCAGCCTTCGCTGTTCAGCGCAAAAGCTTTAAAGAAGGAGGCGCAATAACATGACTATGCAGAAACGCGCCAAAACATGCCTGTGTGTATCCGCCTGCCTGATGGTGCTCGCGCTGATCCTGAGCATCTTTGGCCTGGGCATCAACCGCGGAATCGACTTTGAGGGCGGTCTCTCTATCGTCTATCAGATGGGCTCCGCTTTTGAAAACAGCGACGTTGAGACCGCGCTGAAAAACGCCGGCATCAGCGAATATCAGATCGCGAAGGCCGGCAGCGAGCAGAACGAACTGCAGATTCGTACCAAAGCGTTTGATTCCGAAAAAAAGGACGATAATGACGCTGAAGAAGAAAACAAAAACAAAATTGAGGAACTGCGCAAATCGCTCGAAACGGAGCTGTCCGCCAAGTATCCCGACATGAAGACCAACGAGGCGACGGTCTCCTACGTGGGCGGCGTCGCGTCCGGCACCCTGCTCAGGAACGCGATCTGGTCCGTTGTGGCTGCTGCGGCCGCCATGCTGATCTATATCGCGCTGCGCTTTGACCTGAACATGGGCGTGGCGGCTGTGTTCGGCATCCTGCACGACGTGCTGATCATGCTCTCGTTCATGGTGTTCGCGCGCAGCTTCCTGCAGATGAACTCGACCTTTATCGCGGCCATGCTGACCATCGTCGGCTACTCGATCAACAACACCATCATCATCTTCGACCGTATCCGTGAAAACCACCGCAAGGCCGTGTACGCGTCCCTGCCGAGGGAGGAAATCGTCACCATCTCCGTGAAGGAGAGCCTCGGCCGTACGATCAACACGACGCTCACGACGCTGGTGACGATCCTTGCGCTGTATATCCTGGGTGTTTCGAGCATCAAGGAATTCGCGCTCCCGATCATCGTCGGCATCCTGGCCGGCGTTTACAGCGCCAACCTGATCAACGGCTACATCTGGGCCGCGCTGACCGAATGGCGCAAGGAACGCGCCGTCAAGGCGAAGGCCGCCAAGGCGTAATTCACTGGCAGCGGGGAGACCGCCCTCAACCGGCGGTCTCTCTTCTGTTTGTTCAGGACAGGAGAGCGTATGCAGAGATTTGTTCGCCGGGCACAGCCGCCAGAGGCTGCTCCGGGACAGCGCCTGGCCGTGTTGACCGGACTGAATCACCGGATGACTGCGCTGCTGCAGTCCCGCGGCATCCTGACGGACGAGGCCGCGCAGGCCTATCTGCATCCCGCTCTTCAGCATCGCCATGATCCGCTGCTCCTGCACGATATGGACAGGGCGCTCGCGCTGCTGGCGGACGCGAAGGCGCGGCGGCAGCGGTTCATAGTGTATGGCGATTATGATGTGGACGGCATCTGCGCGACGGCGATCATGGTGCAGACGCTCCTGCAGTACGGACTTCAGCCGCCGGATGCTCTGGCGCCGTATTATATTCCCGACCGCCACGAGGAAGGCTACGGGCTGAACGAAAACGCCATCCGCAGCCTGGCGGGCAAAACGGACCTCCTGGTGACGGTGGACTGCGGCATCACCTCCGTGCGCGAGGTGGCGCTGGCGAAAGCGCTGGGGATGCGGGTCGTCATTACCGACCATCATACGCTCCCGGACGCTTGCCCCGATGCGGACGCGGTGATCGATCCGCTGATGCCGCCGTATCCATTTCAGGGGCTGTGCGGCGCGGGCGTCGCTTATCAGCTCTGCCGGGCGCTGCTGGGGGAAACGGCGGCCGGCGACTGCCTGGACCTCGCCGCGCTGGCGACGGTGGCCGACCTGGTGCCGCTGCTGGACGAGAACCGCGTGCTGGTCAGCTTCGGGCTGAAGGCGCTGGAGCAGACGCGCCGGCCCGGGCTGAAGGCGCTGATCCGCGCCGCGGGCTGCCGGATGCCGCTGACCAGCGAGCAGATCGCCTTCGGGCTGGCGCCGCGCCTGAACGCCTGCGGGCGGATGGAAAGCGCGCTGCTGGCGGTGCGGCTGCTGTTCGAGCAAAACGAGGACCAGGCCGAACGCATGGCGTTTGAAATGAACCGGCTGAACGAGCACCGGAAGGACGAGGAGCGGAAGGTGATCGCGGACGCCGGGGAGCAGGTCAGGCACATGGACCTCTGCCAGAATCAGGCGATCGTGGTCTGCGGTCAGGGCTATGACAGCGGCGTGGTCGGGCTGGCGGCCGGGCGGCTGGCGGAGACATACGGATATCCCACGGTGGTGCTGGCGCAGAACGGCGACCAGGCCGTGGGCTCTGCCCGCAGTGTGCCGGGGGTCAATATCTACCAGGCGCTGAAAGCCTGCGAGGATCTGTTTATCCGCTTCGGCGGACATGCGCAGGCAGCCGGCATGACCCTGCGCCTGTCCGATGTGGCGGCGTTCCGCGCCCGTCTGAGCGAAGCGGTCTCCGCGCAGACCGGCGGCCGCGCGCTGATGCCCACCAGTCTGTACGACGACACGCTGGATTTATCCGAGGTGACGGCTGAGACGGTCGATCTGCTCCGCGCGATGGAGCCGTTCGGCATGGGCAACCCTTCGCCTGTGTTCTGCCTGCGCGGCGCGCGGCTCTGGGCCGCCAGGGCCGTCGGTCAGGATAACAGTCACCTGAAATGCGAGCTGCGGCAGGGCAGCGTTCAGCGGTCGGGCATCGCGTTCCGGCACGGTGATCTGGCCAGGCTGATGCCGGAAACGGTCGATATCCTCTTTACGCCGGTCAAAAATGAGTTCCGCGGGAACGTGACCTACGAATGCCAGATCAGCAGAATGGTGCCGGCGGTCACCCAGTGGGGCGTGGATGAAACCGCCGAACAGACGGCGATGGTCATGGATCTGCTGGCCGCCGTGGAGCAGGCGCCACGGAATGTCCCTGTTCAGACGGAAACAGCGCCGCCCGCCGAGATTCCTGAGCAGGGAATGCTCATCTTCTGCCGCTTTGCGGACACGGCCCGGCGCTGGCAGAAGGCGCATCCGGCCCTGAGCGTCTGCACGTCCGGCTTCGAAGACCCGTGCGCCTACACCGTCATTTCGTGCGGCGTGCCGCTGGGCCGGATCCATGCGCCGTACAGGCGGGTCGTACTCGCCGACGGCGACCTCACCGGCATGGACCTGTCGCTGCTGGACGGCGGGAATCCGGACGTCAAAGGCGTGACCCTGCCGGCCAGCGACGCGCTCCGCGCGGCAGTGAAGCAGAACGCGCTGAGCCGGGACGCGCTCGCCGCGCTGTTCAGGCTGCTGCGCGGGCATCCCGGCGCGAGCCTGGCGATGGTGGCCAGCCTGGCCGGCATGAGCATCGGGCAGGTCCTGTTCGCGGCCGGGGTATTTGCCCATCTGCGGCTGATGACGATCCGGCTCGACACGCTCGAATGGTCGCTCGCTCCGCATCCTGAGAAGCAGTCCCTTGAGAGTGACGCTCTGTACCGTCTGCTCCAATCAAGAAAGGGGGAAATGTGATGGCCTATACCGCCTATGAACCGCTGACGATAGAGGAAATCATGACCCGCGTCGCGAAGACCTACGACCAGGACGGCGCTGAGCTGTGCCGCCGCGCGTATGAATTCGCGGTGAAGGCGCATCAGGGGCAGATGCGGAAAAGCGGCGAGCCATACATCATTCACCCGGTGTATGTCGCCAGCATCCTGACCGAAATCATGATCGATCCCCCGACCATCGCGGCGGGCTTTCTGCATGATACCGTCGAAGACTGCGAAGGCATCACGCTTGAGACGCTGTCCGAAACATTTAACAGCGAAATCGCGCAGCTGGTGGACGGCGTGACCAAGCTGGGCAAGCTCAATTTTTCGGACCGCGAGGAGCAGCAGGCCGAATCGCTGCGCAAGATGATCCTGGCGATGAGCAAGGACATCCGTGTGGTACTGATCAAGCTCGCCGACCGGCTGCACAATATGCTGACCCTGCGCTTTCAGCCGCCGGACCGGCAGAACGCGATCGCGCGGGAGACGCTCGATATTTACGCGCCGCTGGCGCATCGCCTGGGCGTATACGCGATCAAGCAGGAGCTGGAAGACCTTTCGCTGCGCTATATCGATCCGGAGGGCTACCAGGAGGTCGCCAAGCGGATCGGGATGAAGCGGGCTGAGCGCGAGGAAAACATCGAGCTGATCAAGTCGGAGCTGTCCGAAAAGCTGAAGGAAGCGAATATCAAGTTCACGATCGACGGCCGTCCCAAGCATCTGTATTCCATCTACAACAAAATGGTCATCCACAACAAGCCGTTCGATCAGATCTATGACCTGATCGCCATCCGTGTGATCGTGGAAACGATCCCGGAATGCTATACCGTGCTCGGCATCGTCCATACGCTGTGGAACCAGGTGCCCGGGCGCTTCAAGGATTATATTTCGGTGCCGAAAGCGAATATGTACCAGTCGCTGCACACCACCGTGATGGGCGGACGCCGGATCCCGTTCCCGTTCGAGGTACAGATCAGGACCCGGGAAATGCACCGCATCGCCGAGTACGGCATCGCCGCGCATTGGCGCTACAAGGAGGGCGGCGGCGATAAGGCGCTGGATCAGAAGCTCTTCTGGCTGCGCCAGATCCTGGACTGGCAGTCTGAGACCAGGGACAGCCATGAATTTATCGACGGCCTGAAGACGGACCTGTTTTCCGAGGAAGTCTTTATTTTCACGCCCAAGGGCGATATCGTCAATATGCAGCGCGGCGCGACGCCGCTGGATTTTGCCTACCGCATCCACAGCCACGTGGGCAACCAGTGCGTCGGCGCCAGGGTCAACGGCAAAATGGTTCCGCTGGACACCGAGCTGCAGACAGGGGACCGCGTGGAGGTCATGACCTCGCCGAACTCCAAGGGCCCAAGCATGGACTGGCTGAAGATCGTCAAAACCCAGCAGGCGAAGGCAAAGATCCGGCAGTTCTTCAAGCATGAACTGCATGGGGAAAACGTTACCCGCGGCAAGGAAATGCTGGAGCACGAGGCGAAGCGCCGGAATGTCAAGCTGAGCGATTATGTGAAGCCGGAATACTACGAGCCGATCCTGCACAAGTATATGTTCGGCGGCCTGGATGACCTGTACGGCGCGATCGGCTACGGGGGCGTGACGGCCGTCTACGTGCTGAGCCGGATGATCGATGAGAAAACGCGGCGCGAAACGCCCCAGAAGCATATTCCCGCCGTCACGGATGAGCTGCCGCCGCCCAAGATGACCGGCAAGCCGACGCAGGGCATCTATGTGCAGGGAGAGCCGGACATGCTGGTGCGGTTTGCGCGCTGCTGCAATCCGGTTCCGGGCGACGACATCATCGGCTATATCACCCGGGGGCGCGGCGTGACCGTGCACAAGGCCGATTGCGTCAACGCCCTGCACGTCGAGCCGGAGCGCGTGGTGCAGGTGTCCTGGGCGGAGGACGAGACGGGCGATTTCAGCGCGAGCTTCCAGATCATGTGTTATGACCATCCCAGCCTTCTGGGCGAAATCACGGCGTTTGTGGACGCGATGAAGCTGCCCATCACCGCGGTGTCGGTCAAGGTCAACAAGAACAAGACCTGCTCGATCATGATGACAGTCAAGGTGCGTGACCGCTCTCAGCTCGATGACGCGCTGAAAAAGCTGCAGAATCGATCGGATGTCATCGAAGCTTACAGAACGGCAAAATAAGGATGACCATGCTGAAAGTTTGGATTGCGGCGCAGGATCCCCGCCTGGCGAACGACATGGCCGACGTGGTCCGCATTTTTTACGGACAGATCAATTATACGGTGACGGATGCTTCCCCGGTTCCCGGCCCGGACGAAATGCTGCTTATCCTGCGGGAAGAGCGCACGGATGGGCTGGTGGACGTCACCGTCCGCGCGGAAGGCGCCGTGAGCGGCGAAGCGCGCCAGCGCTGCGCGGATTGCCCGGACGCGCTGGAATTCAAGCGCCGCCGCAAACGCGCCGTCAAGCTGGCAGTTTACGCACTGATGAAACACGCGACGGGTGTTCAGCCGCCCTGGGGGGCGCTGACGGGCATTCGTCCGACGCGTCTGGTATACCAACGGATGGAAGCGGGCGAAACCCTGTCCGGCGCGCTGGACTGGGTGCGGGATACGTTTGACGTCACGCCGGCCAAGGCGGAGCTGCTCGGACAGATCGTTTCTGTACAGCGGGCGCTTCCGCCGCCTTCGCCGCGGCAGGTGGAGCTGTACGTCGGCATCCCGTTCTGTGTCAGCCGGTGTACATACTGCAGCTTTTCCAGCGGGGAAATCGGCAATGGCGCGCTGGTCGACCCATACGTCACCGCGCTCCTGGACGAGATTGCCGGCGTCAGGGAGCTGCTGGACGCCCGGGGGCTGACGGTTTCGACGGTGTACATTGGCGGCGGCACGCCGACGGCGCTGCCGGCGCCGGCGCTCAGGCGGGTGCTGGAGGCGCTGGTCCCCTGGACGCAGGGCAAAGAGTTCACGGTGGAGGCTGGCCGGCCGGACACGATCGACCGCGAAAAGCTGCGGATCATGCAGTCGGTCGGCGTGACGCGCATCTCGATCAACCCGCAGACGTTTCACGATCCTACGCTGGAACGGATCGGCCGCCGGCATACGTCCGCGCAGACGCTTCAAGCCTACGCCCTGGCGAGGAGCCTGGGCTTTGACGATATCAACATGGACCTGATCGCCGGTCTGCCGGGCGAAGACCTTGCGATCTTTTTGTCGTCCCTCGATCAGGCACGTTCGCTGCGCCCGGACAGCCTGACGGTCCATTCGCTGGCCATCAAGCATGCCAGCGCCCTGCACCTGTACGGCGTGCCGCTCCCGGATGGCCGCATGACCGCGGGCATGATGGACGCGGCCGCGGCGTGCGCACACGGCATGGGCCTGCGGCCTTATTATATGTACCGTCAAAAGTACATGGCCGGCGCGCTGGAAAACGTCGCCTACGCCCTGCCGGGGCGGGAGTGCCTGTACAACGTTCGCATGATGGAGGAAACAGGGCATATCATCGCCCTCGGCGCGGGCGGCATATCCAAGCGCGTAGCGCCGACCGGCGGGAAGATCGTGCGCGCGCCCAACGTCGGCGACATTGCGGAATACATCCGCAGGGTCGGCGAAATGGTACAGCGCAAGCGCGACCTGTGGTCCGTGAAGGACTTTGACATGAGCCTTGAACCGCCTCCCGATCAGGAAAGATAGACGTTGCCATCCGGCTGAAAACGTGTTATAGTAAGCCTGTTCCACCTGTGTGGAACAAAGGAGAAACAGGAAATGAAGATTGTAGTCATTGGAGACGGAAAAATCGGTTTTACCGTGACGCAGGCGCTCGTCAAGGAGGGCCATGATCTGGTGGTGATCGATAATCAGAGCGACGCGCTGAAGCAGACGGAGGATACCCTCGATGTGCAGGTGCTGGAGGGGAACGGCGCTTCCGTATCCGTGCAGAAGGAAGCCGGTATGCAGGACGCGGACCTGATGATCGCCGTCACGGAGGCGGACGAAACCAACCTCCTGTGCTGCATGATCGCGCGCCAGCTGGGCTGCCCGAACACGATCGCCCGTATCCGCAGCCCCGAATACAATGAGGATGTTTACCTGCTCAAGGAAGGACTCGGTCTGAGCATGGTGGTCAACCCGGAGCGCTCCACCGCCAAGCAGATCAGCGGGCTGCTCCAGTATCCTTCCTTCCTGAAGAGGGAAAAATTTGCGAAGGGCCGCGCCGAAATCGTGGAGATGTCGATTCCGGAAAACGGCAAGCTGGACGGCATGCCGCTGTCCGAGCTGTATAAATCCCTGCGGGTGCATGTGCTTGTCTGCGCGGTGGAGCGGGAGAATAACGTATATATTCCGGACGGACGCTTTGTGCTCCAGGCGGGCGACCATATTTATGTCACGGCAGCCACCAGCGATCTGCTGAGCCTGCTGAAATCCACCGGCTACGAAACGCCGAGGGTCCGCTCCGTCATGCTGATCGGCGGCAGCAGGATCGCTGTCTATCTGTCGCAGATCCTGGCGCAGACCGGCATCAATGTCAAAATCATCGAATCGGACCTCGATCGCTGCAACCATCTGAGCGAAACGCTGCCCAAGGCGGAGGTCATCCATGCGGACGGGACCTCGTTTTCGATCCTGCGCCAGGAAGGCATCGAGGAAATGGACGCGGTGATCGCGCTGACGAATATCGATGAGCAGAACATTATCGTGTCCATGTTCGCGCATCATATCCAGGTGCCCAAGGTCATCTGCAAAATGAACCGCACGGAATACTCGGCGATCCTTTCGGAGGATATCCGTGAATGCGTGATCACGCCAAGAATCCTGACGTCCAATGATATTCTCCGCTATGTCCGCGCGATGGAAAACCGGCCCGGGGAGGGCGTCATCACCCTGCACCGCCTGGTCGGAGAACGCGTAGAGGCGCTGGAATTTGCCGTGTCCGCCTCGACCTGGTATCTGGATACGCCGCTGAAAGACATGCCGATCAAAGACGACCTGCGCATCGCGATCATTACGCGCCAGGGCAATACTATCGTGCCCTCCGGCGACGATTCCCTGCGGGTAGGCGATATGTGCGTCATCGTGACGACGTCGGCGGGCGAGTTTGATACGCTCAACGATATCTTCCAATCCGCGCCGCGTGGAGGCCGTGCATGAATTACCGGATGATTCTGCGGCTGCTGTGCAGTGTGCTGCGCATTGTCGCGGCGTTCATGATCCCCGCTGCGGGCGTCAGCCTGTATTACGGGGAGATGGCCTCGTTCTGGGGCTTTGTGATCACCATGGGGATCATGCTCCTGCTGAGCCTGATCTCGTTCCTGTTTCCCGCGCAGAAAAAGACGTTTTATGCCAGGGAAGCCTTTGTCCTGGCCAGCATTACCTGGCTGATGGTCTCTGCGCTGGGCGCACTGCCGTTTGTCCTGGGGAAAACCATACCGCGGTTCATTGACGCGCTGTTTGAGACGGCGTCGGGATTCACCACCACCGGGTCGAGCATCGTAACAGACTACGGTATGCTCGGCAAAGGCGCGCTGTACTGGCGCAGCTTTACGCACTGGCTGGGCGGCATGGGCGTGCTGGTGTTTCTGCTCTCAGTGGAGCCGATCACCAGCGGCAGCGGGGATTCCATCCACATCATGCGCGCTGAGTCGCCCGGGCCGCAGGTCAGCAAGCTGGTGCCGCATACGCTGGGCAGCGCGCGCATCCTCTATCTGATCTATTTTTTCATGACCGCCGTGCTGTTTGTGTTCCTGCTGGGCGGCGGCATGAACGCGTTTGACGCGCTGCTGATCTCCTTTGCGACCGCCGGTACGGGCGGATTTGCGATGAGTCCCGAATCCCTCGGCGCATACGGCCCGTATTTTCAGTGGGTCGTGGCGGTGTTCATGATGCTGTTCGGCGTCAACTTCGGCATCTATTATCTCCTGATCCAGCGGCAGTTCAAAAAGGCGCTCCGGAATTCCGAGCTGTGGATGTATCTGGGCACGATGCTGATCGCTTCCGCGCTGATCCTCGTCTACCTTCTTCCGCAGTACGGCTGGGCTGACGGGATGCGGCACAGCTATTTCCAGGTCAGCTCCATCATGACGACGACCGGCTTCGCGACGGCTGACTTTAACCTGTGG
>CAMNEH010000037.1 GCA_946536315.1 uncultured Clostridia bacterium | reverse complement strand
CGTCCTTCGGGATATCGCTCAGGGCGATCTTGTGCGCCTGCGGGATATCGGACAGCGTCACCACGCCGGGCATGATCTCCGTGCCCGCAGGCAGCGGCTGCACGGCGATGGCGACGTTGTCTTCCGGTTTGATCTGAACGTAAGTGCGCATAGATCACCTCACCAGACAGGGCTTTTTGTTGTCAAACTTCCAGCCGGGGATCAGATACTGCATGCCGATGGCGTCGTTGCGCGCGCCGAGGCAATGCTCCTGATAGATCTGGTTGCCCTTCTTCACCTGGTCCAGGTCCACGTCAATGCCCAGACCGGGCTTCTTCGGCAGCTCGATGCAGCCGTCGACGATCTGCAGCGGCTCCTTCGTCAGGCGCTCGCGGCCCTCCTGCCAGATCCAGTGCGTGTCGATGCCGTTCATTTTGCCCGGGATCGCGGCGGCACACTGTACCACCATCGCCAGGGAAATATCGAAGTGGTTGTTGGAATGGCAGCCCCACATCAGGCCGAAGTCATTGCACAGCTGACCGACGCGCACCGAGCCGTTCATGGTCCAGAAATGCGGGTCCGCCAGCGGGATATCCACGCTCTGCAGCGCGATGGTGTGGCACATCTGCCGCCAGTCGGTATTGATCATGTTGGTGGCCGTCGGCATCATGGTCGCCTTGCGGAACTCAGCCATGATCTCGCGTCCGGAGAAGCCGTCCTCCGCGCCGCAGGGGTCTTCCATGTACGCCAGCACCTGCTTCAGGTCCGGCGCGACCTCGAGCGCTTCCTTCAGGCTCCAGCAGCCGTTCGGATCCAGGTCCACGCGCGCGTTGGGGAACGCCTTCTTGATCGCGGTGACGGCCTTGACCTCTTCTTTGGGCGCGAGCACGCCGCCCTTCAGCTTGAAGTCCTCAAAGCCGTACTTTTCCACGGTCGCCTTCGCCAGCGCCACGATGGCGTCCGGCGTCAGCGCCTCTTCGTTGCGCAGGCGATACCAGGCGCAGTTGCTGTCCTCCTCGCTCATGTAGGGCAGGTCCGTCTTTTTGCGGTCGCCGATATAGAACAGGTAGCTCAAAAACCGTACGCGCTCGCGCTGGATGCCGTCACCCATGAGCGCGGCGGCGGGCACCTCCAGGTATTTGCCCAGCAGGTCGAGCAGCGGCGCTTCGATGGCGGTCACCACGTGCACGCCGGTGCGCAGGTCAAAGGTCTGCAGGCCGCGCACGTCGTCCTTGATGTTCGAATTCAGCCAGGCGCGCACCTTATTGAGGGTGCCCTTGTAATCGGAGATCGGGGTGCCCAGGACGAGGTCCTTGACGTCCTCGAGCGCTTGGGTGATCTTCTGCCCGCCGGGGACCTCGCCGACGCCGAGATTGCCCGTGGAATCCTCCAGGACGACCACGTTGCGGGTGAAAAACGGCGCGTGCGCGCCGGACAGATTCAATTCCATGGAGTCATGTCCCGCCACGGGATAGACGTCCATTTTCACGACTTTCGGGATCAATATTAACGCCTGCCTTTCTGTTTACATGATGACTTCGCTCACTTCTTGCTCATCCCCATCCCGATCTTCACCGCCCTGAACGCCCGGTCCGCGGCGCTTTCATAGAGCGCGGCCGCGTGGGTCATGGCGTCGGTCAGGGACATGGGGCCGGAGACGGTGGTCTGGATGGTGCTTTCGCAGAGGTCGTACAGCCCCTCCGCGCCGTCGCCGATGCCGCCGACGATCGCGATGACGGGGATCCCCTGCGCGGCGCAGCGCTTCGCGACGCCGACCGGAACCTTGCCGTAATGGACGCTCTGGCCGTCGATGCGTCCCTCGCCGGTCACGACGAGGTCGACGCCCTGCAGCTTCTGGTCAAAGCGGACGGCCTCGAGCACCGCGTCGATGCCGCTTTTCAGCTGCGCCTTCAGCACGCCGCCCAGCGCCGCGCCGAGGCCGCCGGCCGCGCCCGCGCCCGGGAAGCCGGCGATATCGCGGCCGACCGCGGCGGACACCACGCGGACGTAGTTTTCCATGCCCGCCTCAAGCTCGTCCCGGATGTCCGGCGTCGCGCCCTTCTGCGGACCATAGACCCAGGTCGCGCCGGTTTCGCCGAGCAGCGGGTTGGTCACATCGCAGATGACCGTGATCTCGACATCGCCCAGCTCCGGCATCAGCCCAGAAAAATCCGCCCCGGCGACCTTCGCCAGGCTCCCGCCGACCGGAGACACCTCCTGGCCGTTCGCGTCCGTGAACCGGGCACCGAGGGCGGCGAGCATGCCCATGCCGCCATCGTTGGTGGCGCTGCCGCCGATGCCGATCAGCAGCTTGGTCGCCCCGATCTGGATCGCGTTTTTGATCATTTCCCCGGTGCCGTAGGTGGTGGTCTTGCGGGGATCGCGGTGCGCCTCGGCGACATAAGGCAGGCCGCTGGCCTGCGCCATCTCCATGACGGCCGTCTCCCCGTCGCCCAGCATGCCCCAGGACGCTTCTTCCTTTTCGAACAGCGGCCCGGTCACGGGGATGCGGAATTTCTGCCCGAAGTCCGCGCGCAGCAGCGCGTCCGTCGTGCCCTCGCCGCCGTCCGCGACAGGAATGGCGATGGTTTCCGCGCCGGGGAAATGCCGCGCGGCCACTCTCTCCAGGATATCGGTGATCTGGATCGCCGTCAGGGAGCCCTTGAAGGAATCGGGTGCGAATAGTAACTTCATCGGATGACCTCCAGCAGAATACGGGATCAGGGACAGAAGGGATGAGTGATCCCACTCATCCCTCCCCGTTACGCTCAGTGATGCAGTGTTTCGCCGGTCAGCTTCTGGTAATACTTGAGCAGCGCGCTGTGGTCGCAGGAGCCGTCGCCGTCGTGATGCAGGATCTTCATCATTTCGAGCACGGTCTGGGTCAGCGGGATCGGCGCGTCGACGGCCTTCGCGGCGTCGACCACGTTGTTCAGGTCCTTGATATGCAGGTCAATGCGGAAGCCGGGCTGGAAATTCTGGTCCATCATCATCGGGGCCTTCGCGTTCATGACCGTGGAGCCGGCCAGACCGCCCTTGATCGCCTCAAAGATCTTCTGGGGCTCGACGCCGCACATCTGGCCCATCTGCATCGCCTCCGCCAGGGCGGCGATATTCACGGCCACGATGGTCTGGTTGCACAGCTTGGTCACGTTGCCCGCGCCGACGTCGCCGCAGAGCACCACGCTGGAGCCCATGGCGCCCAGCACGTCCTTGTACTTGTCAAACACTTCCTGCTTGCCGCCGACCATGAAGCTCAGCGTGCCGTCGATGGCCTTGGGCTGACCGCCGGACACAGGCGCGTCCAGCATGTCGATGCCGTACTTCGCCAGCTCGGCCGCGATTTCGCGGGACGCGACAGGATTGATGGAAGACATGTCGATGAACGCGGCGGTCTTGGGCATTTTTTCGGCGAGCTTATCGTCCTCGAGCATGACGGACTTCACGTGCGGGCTGTTGGGCAGCATGGTGAGCACCAGATCCACGCCCTCCACCGTTTCAGCGGAGCTGCAGCAAACCGTCGCGCCGGCTTCCTTCATTTCCTCCAGGGTCGCGGTGTTGCGGTCGTACACGCGCAGCTGGTGTCCCGCCTTGAGCAGGTTCTTCGCCATGGGCTTGCCCATGATGCCGAGGCCGATAAATGCGATTTTCATAAGTGTTATCCTCCCTTATTGTTCATCTGAGAAAAGCATGTGTTATATCAGCTGGCACAGCCAGGTGATAACAGGAACAGTGACCACGCTGAGCAGCGTCGACACGCTGACGCACGCGGACGCGAATACATAGTCGCCGCCGTAGCGCTCCGCCATCGCCGCCGTGTTGGACGCGATGGGCATCGCCAGCAGGATCACGCACAGGTCCATGGTCATCCGGTCGACGCCGATCAGCCTGAGCGCGAGCGCCGCGCACAGCGGGAATACCAGCAGCCTGAGCGCGCTGACCAGCAGCACCGCCGGATCGACCAGCGCGCGGGGCTTCATCTGAGACAGCGTCGCCCCGATCAGGATCATGGACAGCGGCGCGGTCATATCGCCCAGGCGCGCGATCGCGGTGCCGAACACGCCGGGGATCTGCCAGTTGAAGGCCATCAGCGCGAAGCCGATGTACACGACCACGACCATCGGGTTCAGCAGGACGTTTTTCACAAACGCGCCCTTTTTCGGCTTCAGGAAGAAGCCCATGCCGACCGTCCACTGCAGGATGCGCGGTGGGATCAGGTACATGGAGCCGTAGAACACGCCCTCGGTGCCGAACACCAGGTTGAGCACCGGCAGGCCCGCGTTGCCCGCGTTGGAGAACATGCTCGCGTACATGAGCACCTTGCGCTTATTGTCCGGCTGACGGCGCCACAGGACGCTGCCGATGCCCCAGGTGACCAGGCAGCTCGCGGCGGCGATGGCCATGACGCCGAGCGACGCCCTGAGCGCCGCCGCGTCGGTGGGCTTGTTGAACGCGTTCAGCACCATCATGGGCATGGCGACGTCCATCAGCACGCGGACCAGCACTTCGCGGTTATCCTCCCGGATGATGCGCAGCCGGCTGACGATGTACCCGCACAGCATGTACAGGAACAGCAGCAGCTGGGTGTCGATCATCCGGGAGACGATGTCGCTCACAGCAGGCCCATCTCCGCCAGTACCTTGCGCAGCTTTTCGCGCTGGTCGTCATGCAGCGGCAGGATCGGCTTCACACAGTCGCCGCAGTCGTGGCCGATCAGCTTGAGCGCTTCCTTGAGCGTGACGGGGAACGAGCCCATATTGGTCGCCACGCGAAGCGCCGACAGCTTGAACTGCGCGTCCAGCGCGCCCTGGTAGTCGCCGGCCTGGAACTTTTCATAGATGTCCACGGCGATGCGCGGGGCGACGTTCGCGCAGCTGGCGATCGCGCCGCTGGCGCCGTAGTGCAGTCCGGCCAGGATCAGGGTATCGCGGCCCATCATCACGCTGAAATCCATGCCGCGGGTGAGGCGGAGATATTCCTCCGCGTTGGTCATGTCGCCGGTGGAATCCTTCGCCGCGACGATATTGTCGATTTCGGCCAGCCTGGCGATGGTCGCGGGCTCCACGGTCACGTTGGTCTTGGGCCGGTTGTTGTAGATGATGATCGGGAGACTGGTTTCCGCGGCGATCTCTTTGTAGTAGGTATAGACCTCTTCCTGCGTCTGGCTGACGAACATCGGCGTGAGCACGCTCAGCGCGTCGATTCCGCCGACCTTTTCCACCGCCTTCGCGATGGCGATGGCGCCCTTGGTGGTAATGTGGTTGGCCCCGGCGTAGATCTGCATACGGCCCGCCACGGCCTCTTTGGTCAGCGCCAGCAGCTCGTTATAGAAGCCCTGGTCGTAGGCGTAAAATTCGCCAGTGGTGCCGAACGGGAACACGCCGTGAATCCCGTTTTCGGCCAGGTAATCGATCAGGCCGCGGTAGGCTTTTTCATTGAGCGCGCCGTTTTCGTCGACGGGGGTGACAATCGGGACCACAATGCCCTTGGGGGTAAAGCTCATAGGAATCGCTCCTTTCAAATGTTGATGATCAAACACACGGCGTAAGCAGCGCGCCATCATCGTCAAACTGCAGCGCCTGCGGGGCGTCCAGCGCGGTGACGCCGGGATATTTCCCATCGAGCGCGTCCTGGTAATACGCCTCCGACAGCATGATGCCGCCGACGTGCAGGCTGTTGGGAATGCGGATCACGCGGGCGTGCGCGGCGTCCACGCGGTTGCAGGTGCGCAGGCAGAACTGGATCGCCTCCCGGTCGTTCCACAGGACGCAGGGGATCATGGCCGATTTGATGACCGTCGAGGTGATGCAGTTGGTATACATCGCGTTGGTATCGATCTGGTCAAAGATGCGCCTGGTGATCGCACTGGCCAGGCCGACGCCCAGGCTGTTGCCGTGGGACTCCGGCGTGAGGTTCAGGAAGCACGTGCGCTGGACCTGCACCCCGCCTGAGGCGTAGGGGGTGGAGAAGGTGCCGGTGATGTTGGGGTCCACGCCGGTGCCGCTGAAGTTTTTGCCGATCTGGTCCACGATCAGCACGTCACCCTCCCGGACGAGGATGGACGGCATGTTCTGAAACGCGATTTTCAGCAGCTCCGGCTCCCGTTCCAGGATGCGCTCGGCCGGGATCGCCTCAAACATCATCGTCTGGTCATAGGCGTTTTCCAGGCAGGGGATCGCGAAGAGGATCTTGCCGGTGCCCAGCGTCACTTTCGCCATGGTGGGAATGTTTTTCGCGATGATGTCCATGCCGTCGGAATGCACCTGCTCCGCGCCCTTCTGTTTGCCCAGGCCCACGGTCATCATTTTGCAGGGGCCGCTCTCCACGGGACCTCGGAAGGCGTTGTGCGGCTTCAGCCGGCAGGAAAGGATGACGCCGTCCGATTCATAGGCGTTTTTATCCATATAGACGGGCTTGCCTAGCTCGGAATAGCCCAGCAGCACCGTTTCCATGGAGGAGCAGATCTCGCAGCCCATGGCCTCCTCGGTGATGCCGTAGCCAGCCAGCAGCTCCTTCTGGCCCTCGGCGGTCGCGCCGCCGTGGCTGCCCATCGCGGGCACAATGAACGGCGTCGCGCCGCGGGACCTGACATAGGCGACCACAGAACGCGTGATTTCGTCGACGTTGCGGATGCCCCGGCTGCCGGCGGTCACCGCGATCCGCCGGCCGGGCAGGATCCGCTCGCCCAGGTGCGCGCGGTCGATCTCGCTGAAGATGGCGTGTTCGATCTCTCCGCGCTCGATGTGCGCGTCCGGAAAACGCTGCGCGGCGCGGAACATGCGCGGGATGGGCACGTCCCTGAGCAGTTGGGATACCGTACCGTCATTTCTGAGTAGCATGTGAATCTCCTTATTGATGATTGTTCCGCTCAAAGCTGGACGTGATGGCCATCTGGGAGCGGTACTTGGCCACGGTCCTGCGCGACAGCCGGATTCCCCGCTGCTCGAGCCGTTCGGTGATCAGGCGGTCGGAGAGCTTCGGATCGTCGGCGCAGAGCTCACGGATGATTTCCTTGACGCGCGCGGCGCTGGTGCCGCCCGCGTACTCGCGCTGGAAGAAATGCTGCAGCGGGAAGGTGCCGCGCGCGCAGTAAAGGTACTTGTTCTGAATCGCGCGGTAGACGGTACTCTCGTGCACGCCGAGTTCCCCGGCCACAGTATCGCACCTGAGCGGCAGCAGACTGTACTGACCCAGGAAAAACGCCTTCTGTTCCCTGACAATAATATTCGCCACCTTTTCGATGGTTTCCTGCCTCGTTTCAATCGCCCGGATCAGCTGCGAGGTGGAATCGATCATTTTCCTGGCCCAGGCCTTCTCCTGTCCGCTCAGGGTGTCGGCGAGGCGCAGGAAGGTCGGGTCCGCGCGGAAGGTCGGGTAGTAGTCGTTATGGAACACAATCGTCAATACGCCCTGCGCGTCGGACTCGACCGAGAACTCAGGCATGATGTACTGCGAGGTTTCCTCCCTGAGGATGCAGGGAATGGGCGTCAGGGTGCGGATGACCTCCACGCACTGCCTGACATGCGCGATGGTCGCGCCGGTCTCCCGCGCGATCAGGCGGTAATTCCCCCGGCTGATTTCCAGCAGGTAGCTCTTGATCAGGTCATAGCACAGGGGATCGACCTGTTCACGCTGCGCGAGCTGCAGCGACAGGCATTCCTCGATGTCCCGCGCGCCGATGCCCGCCGGCTCCAGCGACTGGATGGCATGGAGCGCAGACTTGACCAGCGGCAGCGCGACGCCGGTTTCCAGCGCGAACTCGTCCAGGTCCTGGGTAAAATATCCGCGCGCGTTGAGCATGTGCAGCATCCGCACCGCCAGGTGCCGCGTATCCCGGTCCAGCTCCGCCAGGCGGAGCTGCTGCTCCAGGTCCGCATAGGCCGTTTCCGGCGCGGCGGTCTCCCCCGGGTCGCGGTCCGGGTCGTCCGCCGCGCTGCTGTAATGGATGCGCACGTTCCGCGCGAAGTCCTGCGGCGAGCGCACCGGCGGGACGTATTCCAGAGAAGGGTTTTCCTGGATCTGCCGGGCCATGTACTCGCTCATTTCCTGCAGATCAAAGGCCAGGAGGCGAAGCGATGTCGCCATGGTCTGGGACAGCTTCTGCGTCTGCTGCGCCTCCAGCCGGGTTTCGGGCATACGTTTCGCCTCCTTTCAGGTCTATCCATCCGTGTCGTACCGCCGTCAGGCGGTGGGTTACTTCGCGGCCTGCCGGGCAGCCTTTCTCTTCTGGCGCAGCGGCTTGGTCGCGGCCAGGAGGATGACCACCAGGGCGATGCCCAGGAACACGGCGGAGATGGGAGAAGTCAGGAAGGGCACGAAGTTGCCGCTGGTGCGCATCAGACCGCGGCGGTAATTCTGCTCCGCCAGCGGCCCCAGGATGAAGCCCAGGATGAAGGGCGTCGAGGGGATCTCGAACTTTTTGAACGCAAACCCGATCAGTCCGAAGAGGATGCAGGCGATCACCTGCGACATGTTGTTCTTGAGGTTGTACGCGCCGATGGTGCACAGCACGAAGATGCACGGCAGCAGGATGTACTTGGGGATGGAGAGCAGCTTGACGAACACGCGCAGGCCGAAGAATTCCATGAAGAGCATGATCACAGAGCTGATCAGCATGGCCGCGAAGATGCCGTAGACGACCGGCGCCTGGTTTTCAAACAGCAGCGGGCCTGGGGTCAGGTTGTGCAGCGTCAGCGCGCCGAGCAGCATGGCGGTGGTGGTGTCGCCCGGGATACCCAGGGTCAGCAGCGGGACCATCGCGCCGCCGATGGTGGCGTTGTTCGCCGTTTCGGAGGCGACGACGCCGTCGATGCGGCCGGTGCCGAATTCCTCCGGATGCTTGTCGGAGTTCTTGGCCACAGTGTAGGCAAGCATGTTGCTGGTACCGCCGCCGATGCCGGGCAGGATGCCGATGCCCATGCCGATGAACGCGGAGCGGACCGCGTTCCAGCCCTGGCTCCAGAATTCCTTCATCGTAAAGCCGAAGCCCTTGATGCCCTTCATGCTGGGCTGGGTGACGACCTCCTCATTCTTATGGTGGCTGGTTTCGGCCGCGGCAATGATCTCGCCCACGGCAAACAGGCCGACCATGACGGCCAGCATGTCAAAGCCGCCCTTGAGGTCTGTGGAATTGAAGGTGAAGCGCTGGACAGACTCAATGGAATCCGTGCCGACGGTGGAGAACATGAAGCCGACCACGCCGGCGATGATGCCCTTGACCATATTGCCGCTGGAAAGGGTGGCGATCATGGTCAGGGAGAAGATGGCGATGGAGAAGAACTCATAGGGGCCGAAGTTGATGGCCACCTTGGCGATCTGCGGGGAGAGGAACATGAGCAGGATGGTGGAGAAGATCGTGCCCAGGAAGCTGAACACGACGCCGACGCCCAGCGCCTTGGCCGCCTGGCCCTTGGCGACCAGCGGATGGCCATCAAAGCAGGTGGCGACGGAGGAGGGCGTGCCGGGGATACGCAGCAGGATGGCGGAGATCAGGCCGCCGGAAATCGCGCCGATGAACAGCGCCATCAGCAGGGTCATGGCGTCCGCGGAGGCCATGGCATACGTGACGGGCAGGAACAGCGCGATGGCCATCGTGGCCGAAAGCCCGGGGAGCGCGCCAAAGACGATACCTACCGCCACGCCGACGAACATCAGGAAGATCCCGGTCGGCGTCAGTACCGTCGAAAAGCCGGTGGCAATCAAAGAACCTATGGACATACTGGCACCTCCTGTCAATAACCGACCAGCGCTTCAAGCGGGCCGCGGGGCAGCATCTGGGACAGCCCGATGCGGAAAGCGATGAAGACGATGATGGTGAAAACGACCGCAATGATCGCGAACAGCAGATAATTCCGCTTTTCCTTGGGCGCCAGGATGGTGATCTGCGCGAACAGGAAGATCATCGTGGAAAGCATGAAGCCCAGCGTCGGCAGGATCAGGATGTAGACGCACATCGCGGCGAAGGTCAGGACGATGGAAAGCAGGTCGACCCTGCTCATCTTCTTGCTCTCAACGTCGCCGTCTGCTTTCAGCTTGCGGATGCCCTGAACAATCAGACAGACGGACAGAATGGCCAGCAGGATGCCCAGAAGGGTCGGGATGATCTGGCTGTTGGCGTAAGAGGGAACCATTTTGGGACGGGTTTTGATCTGGCGCGCCAGGATGGTGTAAGCGATGCTCAGCGCCAGCAAAACGCAGCCCAGAATCAGGTCCTTGCATTTCTGAAAGGACAGTTTCTGTTTGGACATGGAATACCTCCTTCTCAACTGATGATCGGTACATGCTATACTTAATGTAGCAAATTGCGTGCCAATCATCAGTTCGATGGCGACCATGTCCGGCAGACGTCCTGACACCCGGACGAAAGCCGGAATCATTTTCCGCTCTCAGAGCAATTCTTTGGCCTGTTTGTTTCCGGATTATGCAATGCCTGATTTGCGATCCGCGTTTCCATATGTTGCATAAATCAATCCATAAACCAGCCAGCGCGGTTCAGACATTTCCAAATTTCACCAGCGCGTTTCATTGGAATTTCAGTTTGAAATGTTATTTCGTTTCATTATGAAATCATTTGGCAAAACGGATTGAAGTCCTTTCACGCTGATGACAGGACCACGCTATATAAAAAGGTAGAAACAGCCCGTCTGAAAAAAAATCGATCATTTCCGAAAGTTGGCACAGCTTTCGCGGCTATATAAGGCAGAGGGGCAAAAGCCCCAAATAAGTACGAGGAGGAGATTCTCATGAAAAAGATCCTTGCTCTCGTGTTGGTCGCGGTCCTGAGCCTGACGGCTGTCTCCGCGCTGGCTGAATGGCCGGAGCGCAGCATCGAGCTGATCGTTCCCGCCAATCCCGGCGGAGACACCGACGCCAACGCGCGCGCCCTGGCCGCCGCTCTGAAGGAAGAGCTGGGCTGGGATGTCATCGTAACCAACATGGCGGGCGGCTCCGGCTCTGTGGCCTTCGAAGACGCTCTGACCAACCCCAGCGACGGCTACCGCTATGTGTTCTATCACAACGGCGGCGTCACCAGCGAGCTGATGGGCATGTATGATTTCAACATCATCGATGACTTCAAGCTGGCCGGTATGCCCTTCATGGATTATTCCAACGCCTTCCTGATCAACGCCGAGAACGCCAACTTCAATGACGTCAACTCCATGGTCGAATACATGAAGGCGAACCCCAACACCGTCACCTTCGCCACCGAAACCGGCAACTTCACCCACCTGCAGGTGCTCGCTTTCGAAGCCGCCGCGGGCGTGAAATTCAACATCGTTGACGCCGGCACCGCCGCGCAGAAGATCACTGAGCTGCTGGGCAAGCGCCTGGACGTGATCGGCACTCAGGCCGGCCTGGTCCGCGACTATCTGACCACCAACCAGTTCATCTGCCTGGGCACCTTCGCCGAGGGCACCATCCCCATGGGCGACATGGAGCTCAAGTCCTTCAAGGATCAGGGCTACGACGTCGTGTTCTCCAAGTTCTTCTATCTGGCCGCCCCCAACGCCGTGGATGACGAAGTCATCGCGAAGCTGAACGAAGGCCTGGCCAAGGTCGTGGACAACGAGACCCTGAAGGCATATGCCGCGAACGCCCTGCTTGAGATCTCCAGCATGACCCCCGAAGAGACCGAAGCCTACTACACCGAGCAGAAGGCCGTGTACGCCGACTATCTGGCCGACTACATCGACTAAGAAACCTTTTGTCCCTGCCGCGAAACGCGGCAGGGACAAACAAAAACTCCCCGCGATCAAGGCACCGCGTGATCTGGACCATCACACTGCGCCGGCGGGAAGCCTTTCAACCGAACAGGGACTGTTCAAAGCTGATACGCCATTTTACCATACTTTTTTCAGATTGTAAACCGCCAAAAGGATACCATTTCACTGGCAGAAATAAAAGAGAGGAATTTACAAATGAAAAAGTTTTTAGCGCTGCTGCTGGCCGCCATGATGGCCCTGTCCTGCGTCGCTGTGTTCGCTGAAGAAGCCCCCGCCGAGGAAGCCGCTCCCGCCCATCCGCTGGGCGAAGACCCCATCTATGACAGCATCATGATCGAGCCGAACACCCTGCTGGACGCGGCGAGCACCGTGACCCCCGCGGAGGAGATCGCCAAGAACACCACCTTCGCGACCGCCTATTCGGCCATCCCGCTGAACACCGCCAAGACCAACCCCGTGGCGATGCCCCAGCTGACCGCCGGCGTGAACTCCAAGACCACCGACGACGAGCTCAAAATGTGGAAGCAGATGGGCATCAACGCCGTCGAGCTCTCCATCGGCAACGATGAGCTGACCTACGAAGCGCTCTATCCCGTGGTCGAACGCCTGCGCAACTTTGAAAACGGCGGCTTCGAAATCCTGCTGGCCAGCAACTACACCTTCCAGAAGGACAAGATCATCCACCTGCAGCTCGAGGGCTGGGAAGAAGAAATCGAAAGATTCAACGACTATCTCCGCCTGATGGCCAGCCTGAACATCAAGACCGTCGCGATCGCCTGGCAGCCCAACGGCATCTCCCGCTCCGGCGATACCCCCAAGATGATCCACGGCGCCAGCGCCGGTGCCACCAACATGGAAGGCATCGACCCCATGGAGCTCAAGAATGACCGTTATTACACCCGTGAGGAAATGTGGAAGACCTTCGGCGACTTCCTCAAGCGCGTCCTGCCCGTCTGCGAGGAGACCGGCGTCCGCATGGCCCTGCATCCCAACGATCCTCCCGTGCCCTACCTGGGCGGCGTCGGCTCCCTGATCATCAGCGCTGACGACTATCGCCGCGCCTTCGCGCTCGCCAACGAAAGCCCCTACCTGGGCATGAAGCTCTGCATCGGCTGCTGGACCGAAGGCGGCCTGCTCTTCACCGACGACATGCTGGGCGACATCGACGAGTTCGTGCGCAACGGCAAGGTCTTCAACGTCCACTTCCGCAACGTCTCCGCCCCGCTGAACGCCGACTATTCCGGCTACTTCGAGGAAACCCTGGCCGAAGACGGCTACGCCGATATGTACGAGCTGATGCTGCAGTTCATCCGCAGCGGCTTCAACGGCCCCATCTTCTGCGACCACACCCACAGCTCCGTCAACGCTGAGCTGCTCGGTTCCAAGACCAACCGCGCCACCAGCGACGCCTGGATCAAGGGCCTGATCTACGCGGCCCGCGCCCAGGTGCTCAAGGAAATCGCCGCTGAAAAGTAATCTCCTTCTCAGGGGGCGCCGCGCCCGGATGACCACTGCGCGCGGCGCCTTTTATTTTCCCGGTGCATGACTGTCTGGAGGAATGCGCATGAAACGCCTCGCCGCTTTGATACTCTCTTGCCTGATGATTGTGACAGTCCCTTTCTCCGTCGGGGCTGCGAAAATGGTACAGACCTTCGCGACCGAGTATTATCAGATCTATATCCCGGGCGACTGGGTGATCGACCGCTCCTCCCGGGAGGATTTCTACGGCGCGCTGGACCTGGGGTTCATGTATTCCTCTGACAAGACCACGCTGATCGAGGCCAAGCTCAATTTCTACAGCGAGTGGGCGCAGGATTCCCTCTGGCTCGCCTCCGAAGGCGTCTGGCAGGATTACATTGCCTTCCTGCTGGACGATCTCAAGGCCGAGCAGCCGGAATTCCTGACCAAATTCATGGCCGGCCAGTACCCCGGCGCGCTGCTGAAGGGCACCAACCAGTACGGCAGCTACCTGTACGGCGAGATCATGATCAACGCCTACGCCTACGGCTTCTACTTCTATCTGCTCAACGAGGACGATACCGTCAACTCCAACCTGACCACGGACGAGGTCGAGCTGTTCCAGAGCATTCTGGAAACCTTTACCCCGGTCAAAATCCAGCAATCACCCTGAACCGATCCATGCTGTCAGCGGACCACCGCGTGATCATACCGACATCAAGGAGGAATCGTAATGAAACGTTATCTGGCCTGGCTGCTCTGCGCCATGATGCTGATGAGCTGCGTTCCCGCCCTGGCGATGGAAGCCCAGGAACTCCCGGACGCTGAGGACATGGTAATCAACTATGACGATTACTATGGCCAGGTGCTCCACGGCTATTACAATTTCGACTGCTACGTGTCTGAGGGCAATTACCGCACGGCGAAATTCTATATCCCCGAAAACACCGTGTACAACCAGCCCACCGTGTTCATCATGGTTCCCGCCGGTCAGGACACCTGGGAATTCTTTGTCAACAGCGGCTGGAAGGACGCGTGCGACAAATTCGTGTTCCACGCCGTGCTGGCTGAGACCGCCGAAGAAGGCGGCGAATGGGGCGCGATCGACGATGAGATTGCCTATCTGAAGGCCCTCCGCGACGACGTCAGCTACCGCCCGTTCTTCGTATCCTTCTCCTCCAACTTCTACGCGATCGCCTACGGCAACACCGCCGACGTGCTGATGAAGCACGCCATGAAGAACCCCGGCGAGTTCACCTCCATCACCTGCGTCGGCATCACAGGCGTGGAGGAGAGCTTCCTGACGGAACTGCAGAACACGCCGTCCAAGGAAGAGGGCAAAATGGTGTCCGACATCCCGCTGCCCGTATTCATGGTGGCGGAGGAAAAGACCCCGGAAATCGAAAAGCTGATCGAATACTGGAAGCATGCCAACGGCACCGAGAATGTGACCTACTCCTGCGCGTACGCGGACGAGGTATATATCCCCGCGCCGTGGACCACGAAGGAAGCCATGGACAACGAGCCGATCGCCAAGGTGCTGTTCTCCACGGCGCCGATCGAGGAATACTACAAGCCCGAAAACGTGGCCACCATCTACAATGATTTCATGCGGACCGCCATGCGCTATCCGGGCTACGGCAACGGCGCGCTTCGCGCGAGCCAGGACATCTACGAAGCCGGCTTCCAGAAGTTCTCCGCCAAAGTACCCGGCGGCTTCGCCGAGGACGGCAGCGACCTGTACAACCGTGAATGGTACGTGCTGGTACCGGCGTCCGTCGATCCGGACAAGCCCGCTCCCGTCGTATTCGACTTCCACGGCGCCGGCGGCACCGGCGATGAAATCGCGGGCCGTTCCGGCTGGATCAAGGTCGCCAATGACCGCGGCGCGATCCTCGTATGCCCCACCGGCTCTCATACGCTGAGCATCCGCAACGTGTCTGACATGACCACCAACGAGCTCTTCCGCGCGATGTGGAATACCGGCGACGCCACCGAGGGCACGCCTGACGACAAGATCTTCATCCGCTGGCTGGTCAACTGGGTCAAGGAAAACTATAACGTGGACGCCGGCCGCATTTACGCGACGGGCCAGTCCTCCGGCGGCGCGATGAGCCACGCTGTGGCGTACTACATGAGCGACATCTTTACCGCCGCCGCGCCGGTTTCCGCGATGGGTGCCAGCATGAGCGCCGCGGAAGACGAAAGCAAGATGACCGCTGATCCTATTCCCGTCATCTGCTGCGTCGGCACCGGCGATCCGTATTTCAAGGCCGCGGGCTTCGGCGGGGACAGCGTCGGCTTCAGCGGCGGCAAATTCCTGATTGACCATTGGACGGAGAAGTACAACACCGTTCAGAAGTGGAGCGACTTTACCTACATGAACGACGAGGCGGTCTGCTCCTACCAGGCCGGCATCTTCCGCAACTATGTCTTCCGCACGGCCGCGGGCGTTCCAATGCTGCGCTGCGTGGAAGTCGTCGGCAAAGTGCACGCCTACCTGCCCTCCGAAGCCTATATGATCTGGGACGAATTCTTCGCCGCTTATCACAAGGACGCGGACGGCACGCTGTACTACATGAACACGCCGGTCGTCCTGGAATAAGCGCAGGCCCCGGACGGATCAATCCTCGACCCCCATGCCCGCCGCAGGACCGCTTGCGGCGGGCGTCTTAAAAAAGGAGTATGCCACATGAAAAAGCTGATGGCCTGGCTGGCCGTATGCGTCCTGCTGACCGCGCCGGCGCTGGCGGAAGGCGAAGCCGCGGAGTGGTTCGCCGAGGCTTCGGGCGGCCACAGCGCCGTCCTTGAAGGCGGCGAAACAGTGACTGCCAAGCATTACACCTACAGCGCGACCATCGACGGCGTTTCCGTCCGCGTCTGCGCGATCTGCGGACAGTACGACGACGGCGTCCTGCCCGTCATTCCGGATGCCGCCGCCGTTTCTCAGAAGCCTAAGCCCAGCGCGCAGCGCGGAAGCTTCCTGGTGCGCGGCTGCGCGAACCCGTTCCCGGCGCATCCGTCGGTGCTGTTCGCCCTGACCGCCGTGTATGAAAAAGACGGGGGCCTCGCCACCTGGAAAGATGTCAGCACCGTCAGCGTGCCGCTCAAGTCCGTCCTGCCCGAAGGCGCGCGGCTGGTGCGCGTCTCCCCCGCTTCGGGCGATGATTCCATTCAGAATCCCGAGACATGGGTCGATATGGAATACAGCCTTGAAGACGGCGCGCTGACCATCAGCACCAAAACGCCGGCGCTGTACCTGATCCTCGGCGTATAACCAGTCTGCCCTCATGAGTACGCAAATGAGTACATTTAGCGATATGAGTACCGTTTTTCCCATTGACGAAAACGAGCGGCTGACCTTTACCCGGGCGGAATATATCAATTTCCATCCCGTGCCGGTCAAGAAGCCCTGGCGGGACGCAACCGGCGGCTTCGGGAGCTTTGTGCCCTTGCAGGGTTGGATCCGCCTGTATGACGACCAGGGCTTCTGTGGCGAAGGCTTTTGCAGCGAAAGTCTGGTCGCCAACGTCCTGCCCCTGGTGATGAACGGCGAGAGCAGGAGCTACCGCGACTGGTACCATACCCTGTACTGGAAATTCCGCAATTTCGGCTTCCAGTCCGGGCAGATCGTGGACGTAGGCCAGTTTGAGCAGCTGATGCTGGACATCATGGCCCGCCGGCGCGGCCTGCCGCTGCACCGTTTTCTCGGCGCGAAAAAGGACTGGGCGGCCGCGTACAAGGGCGGCGGCAGCCTGCTGGCCAGTGACGAGGACCTGGTCGATGATATGACGCGCTACATGTCCGAGGGCTACCGGACAGTCAAGTTCAAGGTCGGCAGCGACTGGGGTACTAACATGGCGCGGGATGTCGAGCGTCTGCGCAAGGTCCGCGAGGCCGTCGGACCGGACATCGAAATCGCCGTGGACGCCAATCAGGTCTTCAGCCTGGAGGACGCGGTGCGCTTTGCCGACCTGATCCGCCCTTACCGCCCCGCCTGGTTCGAAGAGCCCATCCACAGCCACGATATGAACGGCATCGCGGCGCTAAGGCGGCAGGCCGGGATGCCGATCGGCTACGGCGAGTCCATGCGCAACGGCTTCGCGTTTGAAACCTATCAGGAAAAGGGCGTCGACCACCTGATGCCGCTGGTCGGCCGGATGTCCAGGATGGAGGACCTGATCCTGATCCGCGACCTCGCCAGGCGCAACGGCCTGCGCTTCTCCTCCGGCGGCACCGTATGGATCAACGCGGCCTACGGCGCGCTGTATGATGAAAACGAGCTGCTGGAAAACCACGAGCCCATGACCGGCCCCATGGCCGACTGCCTGTCGGTGCGGCCTGAGGAGCGGAACGGGCGGCTTTACCTGCCCGACATTCCGGGCCTGCCCTGCCGGCTCGACCAGCAAAGGCTGACGGCCAACGGCACCGTGGAAAGCGTCCGCTACATCGACGCTGGCCGCAAATCGGCGCAGTTTATGGTCCGCGCGGCCTATTGAGCTGATGTGTTCCCGGACGAAAATCCCGTCTTGCATTCCCCGGGGAGGCACGATATAATGTGGAGGTGAAATCGAGGTGCACGCTATGACGACCATTGCATTTGTGATGCCAGACCCCGCGATGGTGGAGGTCGTCCACGAAGCCTGGGCCCTCCACGAAAAAATCTTCGGGAAGATCGCCGACCTGAAATACACGGTGGACTGTGAGATCAACCCGGAAGTCATCGTATCCAGGTACAATAACGCGGATGTGATCGTCAGCCGCGGCGGCACCGCCGCCAGCCTGAAGGATCGCCATTTTCTGGTGCCGGTGGTGGAAATACCGATCACCAGCAGCGACATCGCCCACTCCATCCGCGCGGCCATCGGGCGGCACGGGCCCCTGCCCGTCGGCGTCGTCGGCACAATCAACACCATCCGCGGCGTCAATTTCATGCGCGAGGACTTCGGCGTGCCTGTGCGGCCGTACCCGACCGCCAGCGTGAGCTTCCGCGACCTGATCGACGGCATGGAGCGCGCCATCAACGACGGCTGCAAGCTGATCCTGGCCGGCCACAACACCTGCCATTACTGCGAGGAGCACGGCATTCCCGCCGGGCTCATCTATTCCTCCGTCGAGTCCATCTTCCTGGCCATCACCGAAGCCAAGCGCAGCGCCAACCTTGCCCAGATGGAAAAAGAAAACAGCATGATTTTCCGCAGCACGCTGGATCACGTGTTCGAGGGCATCATTTCTGTGGATCAGGACAACCGCATCCGCACCTTCAACCCGGCGGCCGCGCAGATGCTGAACCGCAAAGCCGAAGACTGCCTTGGGCAGCTGGTGGAAGAAGCCCTGCCCGAGGGCCGGCTGAACGCCATCCTGATGGGCGGACAGCCTTTGACCAACGAAATCGTCCGCATCAACGGGACCAACTACGTCCTGAACAGCGCGCCGATGACGCAAAACGGCGAGCAGCTCGGCACGCTGGTCACCTTCCAGACCGCCAACGCCATCACGGACGCGGAATCGCGCATCCGTGAACGACAGCGCGTCAGCGGCTATCAGGCCAAGTATACGTTTCAGGACATCCTGGGCGAGAGCAGCGCGCTGATGAACGCCATCCGGCAGGCGCAGCGCTTCGCGCACGTGGACAGCAATATCCTGCTGTACGGCGAGACCGGCACCGGCAAGGAGCTGTTTGCCCAGTCCATCCATAACGAAAGCGAGCGCTCCGGCGGCCCGTTCGTCGCGGTCAACTGCGCCGCGATCCCCGAAAACCTGATGGAAAGCGAGCTGTTCGGCTATGAAAGCGGCGCCTTTACCGGCGCGAACAAGACCGGCAAGGCCGGCCTGTTTGAGGCCGCGCACGAGGGCACGATCTTTCTGGATGAGATCAGCGAGATCCCGCTCGTGCTGCAAAGCCGCCTGCTGCGCGTCATTCAGGAGCGCGAGGTGCGGCGCATCGGCGCAAACCGGGTCATCCCCATCAATGTACGCCTGATCTGCGCCACGAACCGCGACCTGAGCCAGATGATCGCCCAAAACAAATTCCGCGAGGACCTGTACTACCGCCTGAAGGTCCTGTCCGTCAACCTGCCGCCCATGCGGGAGCGGGACGGGGATATCGATATCCTGATGCGGCACTACCTGTCCTATTACGGCCATCGCTTCGGCAAGGGCGCCATTTCCCTGACCAACGGCGCCCGCGCCGTGGCGGACGCCTATTCCTGGCCCGGCAACGTGCGCGAGATCCGCAACGTCAGCGAGCAGCTGGCCGTACTGAGCGAGGGCGCGCAGGTGAACACGGAGGATATCCTGTCCGTGCTGCCCATTCACCGGAAAGCCCGTATCGATCCGCCGTCTGGCCTGCCGCAGGACCTGCCCGGCGCCAGTCTGAAGGACCTGACCCACCGCCAGATCGCCGAGGTCCTCGCCCGCACCAAAAGCCGCCAGGAGGCCGCGGACATGCTCGGTATCAGCAAAACGACACTCTGGCGGAAGTGCAAGGAATACGGGCTATAACCTCAGTCAAACAAACAGGGGAGGATTTGCATCCTCCCCTGTATTTCATGTTTCGCGCCAGACGCGCGTGATACTATTCTTCCCACAGCGCGATGTGATGCGCTTCCGCCCAGGCGCGGGCATAGGAGCCTTCCGGCGCGATGATAAACTGAAGATTGTCGCAACCGTCGACCGCGTCGTCGGCGATCTGCGTGACCGAGGCCGGCAGGGACAACAGCAGCAGACTGTCGCATTCCGCAAAGGCGCGGGCGCCGATCGACGCACAGCCCGCGTTCACATTGATGCGCTCCGCGCGGGTGCCTTCAAACGCGGAAGCCTCGACGGCGGTCACGTCCGCGGGCAAATTCAATATATGCCGGATGTCCGGCAGCCCGCCTTCGGCGTCCACGACCATGAACGTCACGGTTCCGTCCCAGTTCAGTCCGTCCTGGTTGGAGCGGATTTTGACCGTCAGGTAATCCTCCCAATGGTCGTCAAAGGAATGCGACTCAAAACGCACGATCTCCTCCGGCGCCTCTTCCATCAGGAAGAGTCCTCTGTAATCGCTGTTCTCCCAGTCCGCGCCCGCATAATTCGACCGGAGCGTCAGCGTATCCCCCACGGCGACCGTGTAGGCTGTCGAGAAGCCCGTGTCATAGGGCAGCGTACAGTCGTAAAAATGAACGGTCATCGTGGTCGTAACGCTGTAGGGACCGTAGGCCGCCGTGACCTCGTAGGTCAAGTCGCACGGCGCGCTCTGCGTGCCCACGATCAGCAGGCTCTCATCGTCAAGTGTCAGCGCCATCTCAGGCCCGCTGGTCTGCGTCCAGCTCACTGACAGGTCCTCCCCAGTCAGTGCGCTGTAATAATCGGCGTTCTCCATGTTGTTCAGGCCCATCACGAAGTCGTCCATGCTGTAATGCCCGCTGCTGGACGGCATGACCGGCTTATAGTTCACACGGTTTGTGTTGACCGGCGCGAATGCCAGCGCAGGCTCATCCGGCCGGCTTCCGTCTTCGTTCAGGACCGTGAAGATCAGCTTGCCGCGCCAGACCAGGCCGTCCTCGCTCGCTTCCGCGGACAGGGCCGTCACGCCGGGCTGTACGCCCGTGATATCCAGCGTCATCTCGACCAGATGGCCTTCCTCGTCCTCGATCAGGACCGTCTCTGCGCTGATCAGTTCGCTTTCTTCCAGCAGAATGATGCTCTTCCACACGCCGTAAGGCTGCCAGTCTCCGCCGCCGAAATCCGCAGCGACGCGCACCGTCTCTCCCGGCGCCAGGGTGTAGCTGCGCTCGAAGCCCAGCGTTTCCGGCACTTCCGTTTCATAGAAGCTGACGGTCATCACCGTTTCCGCGTGGTATTCCCCAATGTCCGCCGTCACCGTATACGCCAGCTCACATACTCCGTCCGGCATTTCCGCGAGCACCAGCGCCAGGCCTTCCTCTCCCAGGTCCACCGTCTGCAGCCCGGTCTCCGGCCCCGCCGTCTGGGTCCAGTGATATTCCGGCGCGTCCACGCCCGCCAGTTCCAGGAAATAGTCCTGATCATCCAGCCCCAGGTTCATCAGGAAATCGTCGCAGCTGTATCCTCCCTCCTCAGGGATCAACGGCTTGACATTGTTCCGCTCCCCGTCCCAGAAGCGGAGCGCCGGCGCAGTCACCCGGAACGTCACGACACGGGAGGTCACCGAAATCCATGACGCACAGGCGCAGCAGACCTTCAAAGACCTGCTGTACGAGCTGATGGACAAAAAAGGGCTCACGCCCAAGGAAATGATCCGCCGCTGCGGCGTCGAACGGTCGTATTTTTACCATATCCTGAGCGGCGTCAAGCACCCGAGCCGGAATGTCGTTCTGCGCATCTGCCTGAGCGCCGAGGTCGACACGCAGGATGCCAACCGGCTCCTGCGTCTGGCGGGCGCCCCCGCGCTGTACGCCAGGGTCCGCCGGGACGTGCTGCTGATTTACGCCCTGAAGCACCGGTATACGATGGAGCAGGCCAATCAGATGCTGCGCGAGCAGGAAGAAGCGCCCCTCATCCGGGACGAGAGCGATGCCTGACGCCGGTTTCGTGTTTGCCGGCGATGAGTCCCTTCCCGAAGCGCTCAGGCCGGCGTATCGCTGCCTGTCCTGCCTGAAGTATTCCCCGGCGCGCGGCACCTATCTGTGCGAGCACCGGGAGACCGGGCAACGGGTCATCGTCAAAGTGCAGGCCATCGCCGAATCGGGTAGGAGGGGGTGGCTAACCCCCGTCCTCCCACACCACCGCTCATGCG